>JAFYLV010000160.1 GCA_017556885.1 Clostridia bacterium
CCAGATGGATGTCGCCCATGCCGGAGATGACCTGCTGATGGGTCTCGGGATTGATGGTGGACTTCAGGAGGGGATCCTCGTCTCTGAGACGGGCGATACCGTTGGCGATCTTGTCCTCAGCGCCCTTGGACTTCGCGGTGATGGCGACAGAATAGCAGGTGCGCGGGAAGTTGATCTTCTTGAAGGCAATGGGAGAACCGGTGTAGAGCGTATCGTTGGTCTTGGTATCAACAAGCTTTGCGACCGCGCCGATATCGCCGCAGCAGATACGGTCGACCTCGGTGGTCTTCTTGCCCTTGAGGGTATAGATATGACCGAGCTTCTCATCGATCTCGGAGCGGGCGTTCTTCATGGTCAGGTCGGGGGTAATGTCGCCGCGCATGACCTTGAAGTAGGAGAAGCGGCCGTACTGGTCCGCCATGGTGTTAAAGACGAAGAGTGCGGGCTTGCCTGCGGCATCGAGCTTATACTCCGTCTCGTTGCCCTCGGCATCAACCGTGGCATCGGCCAGGGCCTTCATGGGATTGGGCACATAGTCGATAATACCGCGCAGCAGAGCCAGCGTACCGATACCGGTGAAGGCGGAGCCGCAGAAAACGGGAGCCAGGTCACCGGCGAGAACGCCCTGATGCAGGCCTTCGCGCATTTCGTCCTGGGTGAACTCCTCACCGTCGAAATACTTGTTCATCAGCTCTTCGGAGGTCTCGGCAACGCTTTCGCACAGCATGCCGTAGTAGGTCTCCATACGGTCGATCATAGACTCGGGAACGGGGATCTCGGTACGGGTGGGGCCTTCCATGATGTAGGCCTTCTTGGAAACGACATCGATGATGGCGCCGGCCTTGTCGCCCTCCATAACGGGGATAACGACGGGGCAGACGGAGATACCGAGCTTCTCACGGGCGGCTGCAACAGCCTTATAGAAGTCGGCATTCTCTTCATCGAGCTTGGAAATATAGATCAGGCGGGGCTTCTTGGCCTCACCGAGCTTGCGCCACGCCTTCTGGCTGCCAACGGACAGACCGCCCTTGGCGGAGAAGGTAACGATGCCGGCATCGGCAACACGAAGAGCCTCAAGCACTTCGCCTTCAAAATCGAAGAAGCCGGGGCAGTCCAGAACGTTGATCTTATGGTCTTTGAACTCCACGGGTGCGATGGACATGGAGATGGAGAACTTTCTCTTGATCTCTTCGGGATCATAGTCGGAAACGGTATTTCCTTCAGAAACCTTGCCCAGACGGTCGGTTCCCTTGGTCATGTAGAGCATGCTCTCGACAAGGGAGGTCTTGCCCTCGCCGCCATGGCCAAGCAGGCAGATATTTCTGATCTTGTCAGCAGTGTACGCGCTCATTGTAAATTCTCCTAGCAGTAAATTTTGGGCAATTCGCCCATGCGAAGCGATAAACTAAGCCCTTTCATTGTACACGATTACTTTTTGGATTGCAATAGGTTTTGGCACAGTTGTACAAATTTTTTATGTTTTTCTTTAAAAATTTTACACCATCCCGTTTTTCCCAACAAAAGAACCCCTTCCCCGGCAACCGGGAAAGGGGTTCGCAACCTGTTATTTTTGCCCGTTCGGCGATTATTCTTCCGTTCCGTCCAGCTGCAGGCCTTCGGCCTCGCAGGCAGCGGACAGGGCATCAAACTCCGCCGCGCCGCGGATAAGCACAAGCTTTTTCGCGGTATAAATACCAATGACGGAAACGCCCTCCAGCGCCTCAAGGCGCGCCTTGAGGCCTTCCGCGCGCTCCGGCGTGATGCTGCCGGAAATATAGAGCTTTACCGCTCCCTCCGGGATCTCCACATGGCCCTCTCTGCGGCGCAGAAGCAGGACCACGCCCGCTGCGCAAAGCAGAACGAGAACAAAGATCCCCGGCAGGAAAAACGCATTCTCCATAGGCTTTGCGGAGATCGCCGGGACCGTCCAGGAAATCAGCTTGCCCATATACATATCCTGCAGGATCTTTGCACCGACAAAGGCGGGCACGCAGTTTGCAAACATATAGAAGATGGCCTTGCCGCGGCCAATGGCGCGGCCGAGGTTATACAACTCCGTCATGTTGAAAACAGGTGCCGCACAGAGGATCAGCAGGCCGACGCCGGGATCGAGCTTACACGCGAGCAGTGCCAGCACCACGGGAGCACAGACGATCCCCGAGCTTCCCACAAGGAAGCTGAAGACCAGGGCAATAAAGAGGGTGACCGTTCTGCCGGAGAAATTCATATCGGTAAAGAAGGCATCCGGGAAGGCCGTTGCAATGGCGGCGCCAATGGCACAGGCGGCGAGAAGTCCCGGCAGGCAGCGCAGCACCGAGGTCATGGCTTCCATCGACCGGGGCAGACGATCCTTGCGGCAGGCCGCGCGGTGTTCCGCCCGCCGGGCAATTTTTTCTTCCTTTTTCTGCGCCCGAATGGCCTGATAAGCAGCCGGATCCATCTTTTTCAGCTTTTTATTATCCTGCGCGGGTGTAGAAAGAAAACCCAGCACCGCCGAGGAGATAAAGGCAAAGATCCAGCGCAGCAGAGCCGGAATCACACCCAGTACGGCGGCCGTGGCAAGCACGCCCTCCGGCGCACTCTGGCTTTTGGACACAAACCAGGCGGCTGCCGCATCGGCAGTGGCACCCTCCTCCCGCAGCTTCGCAGCGGCAGCGGAGGCATCCCGTCCCGTCACCGGGGAAAGCAGCGCCCGCGCAGAGGCCGCAGTGATACGACCGGCCCGGCGCTCGGCATAGTGCTTTCCGAAATTCCGATCGCCGAAGAAAAAGGACAACAGGAAAAGCACCGCGCCGCCAAGGAGCACCAGCGGTGCAAAAAAGGCAGCATAGGACAGACAAAGTCCCAAAAATTCAATATACACCATAGATCTTCCTCCTTAAGCTGCTGTTACGGCAGCAGCGGCCGCGGATTGATCTTCTGACCGTTTTTGATAATTTCCAAATGCAAATGGTTGCCGGTGGAGTTGCCGGTGGAGCCCATCTTTGCGATGACCTGGCCCTTATTCACCCGCTGCCCCTCCTCCACGAGGATCTCGCTGCAGTGGGCATATAGCGTCTCATACCCGGTATTGTCATGCTTGATTCGCAGATAATAGCCGTAGGAATAGTTGAGCTTTTTGACGAGAACCACCGTACCGCCGTCTGCGGCATAGATGGGTGTTCCCTTGCGGTTTGCAATGTCGATGCCCGTATGGAAATCGCCGCGGGAGGGACGGCTTCCGTAGGTGGAGGTAACAACGCCGGAGCAAGGCCACTGGAAAGTTCCCGTTGCGCCCGACTTGCGGGAGCGCGTTCCCACGCGGACGATCTTTTTGACAGGCTCCTGCGTCACCGTCTCGGTGACCACATCCCGCTTGACCACCTCGCCGTCGCGGTAGGTGACGTAGGCGGTTACGATCTTGGATCCGTTCTTGCCCTTCTGCTTGGTACGGGTTTGACCGACGTAGAGGGTCTTATCCTTGATCTCCTCCGTCTCGTAGGGAATGACCTCTTCATAGGTCTGCAGAATGCAGGTGTCCACCTGCAGAACAGGAACGCTCCGGTTCAAAAAGATCTCTTCACCGGCACGGATACCGTTGACATCAACGCCGGGGTTCAATGCCACCAGCTCCGAAAGGGTCATGCCGTTTCGCAGCGCCACGGCGGAGAGGGTGTCGCCCTTGCGGAGGGTGTAGGTCGTCGCCTCGGTCTTAAAGCCCGAAAGGGCCGCGATGAGCTCCGTAGGCTCCATATAATATTTCAGGCTGACGGTTCTTTTTTCAAATTCAATGTTCTGCGCAAAGGCAACGCGGGTGTCCGGCTCGCCGGGATCCCGGGATGCCAGGAACTGTTCAAGGAATTCATCCACCATCGTCCGGTCGGTGACGGCGCCGTAGATGACTCCGTCCACCGTCATGGTGTAGAGCTCCTGCACCTCGTCGATCTGTGCAAAAAGCAGCTGGGAAAGCTCGTCCGCGGTGAGGATCTCCTCTGCGCTGGCAACACCCAGCGAATAGGTGGGCACAACATTCAGCGTATAGAGCTGGCCGAGGCTTCGGCGGGCTTCATTCTCACAGAGAGCCGCCGCCTCCGCATAGACCGTTTCATCCTCCACCGCACCGAGATAGCGGCCGCCGACGTAGATCTCCACCGCGAGACCGTAGAACTGGGATGCCATAACGATGACGGCAAACACAACGATAAAGCCAAGGGCGACCGGGCGGCCGATTTTTCCACGTTTTTGCTCAAAAAGCCGATGGCGCACATGGGCGGGCAGATTGGACAGGATGGGTGCCGCCGCCTCGCGGAAGGTCATGCCCCGGGGAACCAGGAAATGGCGGCCCTTCTGCCGGTCTGCCAGAACAAGGCTTTCATTTCGTACGAGATTCCCGCCAAGGGACATGAGAAACACCAGGAACCACCGGCGGAACTTGCCGAAGATCTCGCGGATGAGGCTGCCGATCTCCAGACGTGCTGCCGCAAAGAGCCGCAGAAATGCGTTTCCGCCGCGGGCGATCAGCCGACGGAGCTGCGCAAGCCGGAGAGAGAGATACATTCCCGCCTTAAAGGCAGGTGCATTTTTCAGTTTGACGCGAAAATCCTGCACGGTTCTCTCTCCTTTCCCCGCTTTTTATGACCGCTGGGCATATCTTTCATTTTCTCATTATACTGTTTTCCGGCCCGTCTGTCAAGAAAACGGGATTGCAACAAATATTTTATCTCCATCATATAGCAGCATACCCCGCGCTCCAATACGGAACGCGGGGTATTTTCTTTTCTTTTTACAACAGCTTTCCGAGGACTTCCACGTCCTCCGGGCTGGTGGCCCAGGAGGTAACAAAGCGCACGACGCAGCTTTCTTCGTCCAAATTCTCCCAGAAGCTGAAGGCTACCTCTTTCCGGAGGCTTTCATACTTTGCCCGGGGCATAACCGCAAAGATCTGGTTTGTGGGGGAGGCGATGTGCTCCCGATAACCGGCCCGGGTGAGGTGTCCGCGCAGGGCGGCGGCGCAGGCGATGGCATTTCTGCCGATCTCCCCATAGAGTCCGTCGGTAAAGAGGGCATCCAACTGCACGCCCGTCAGCCGACCCTTGCAGAGCAGCGCACCCTCCTGCTTGATATAGGTGCGGAAGGCCGCCGGCACCTTGCCGGAACGGAAAACCAGCGCCTCACCGCAGAGGGCACCCACCTTGGTGCCTCCGATGTAGAAGACGTCGCACAGGCGCGCCAGATCCGCCATGGAAACGTCGTTTTCCGGGCAGGCCAGCGCATAACCGAGCCGCGCGCCGTCGGCATAGAGGGGGATATTCCACCGGTCGCACACCTCGCGCAGCGCCTGCAGCTCCGCAAGGCTATAGAGGGTGCCGTATTCCGTGGGCTGGGAGATGTAGACCATACCCGGGAAAACCATATGGGTATAGACCGGGTCGGCATAAAAGGCGGCGATATAGGCATTCACCGCTTCAGCGGAGAGTTTTCCCTCCCGGTGGGGCAGGGTGAGCACCTTGTGGCCGGTATGCTCAATAGCACCCGCCTCGTGGGAGGCAACGTGCCCCGTTTCCGCGGCGATAACCCCCTCATGGGCGCGCAGCATGGCACCGATGACCAGCATATTGGTCTGTGTTCCGCCGGTGAGCAGGAAAACCTCCCCTTCCCCGCCGCAGGCCGCGCGGATCTTCTCCGCCGCCCGGAGGGTGTAGGGATCCGCGCCGTAGCTCGGCAGATTTTCGGCATTGGTGCGCACCAGCGCATCCATCACCGCAGGATGGGCACCGACGGTATAATCGCTTTCAAACCACAGCATTTTTCACATTCTCCGCTTCCTTTTTTGCAAGGATTATACCATATTTCCCGTCCGGCCGTCAATTCATGCCGTGCGGCCCGCCTCACAGAGGCAAAGCTCCCAGGCATACTGCATGCGGAAATCACGCTCGGGATCCTCCCCCACCGCCTCGCCCCAGGGCTCCCGGCCGGCCTCGCGCTCCAGGCGCGCCGCCACGGTGCGGGCATAATCGATGCGGGCGCGGTCGTTGTGCTCAAAAAAGTCGTGATAGCAGGCGGGATAGAAGCGGCGGGCACCGCGCCAGTCGGCATACACGTCCTCGAGTATCCGGCAATAGGCGCCGTAATCCGCTGCCGCGGGCAGTCTGCGGCGCGCACGGACCCGCAGCTCCTCCACCAGACCGATGAGAATGGCACTTCCCGAAAGGAACATCACTGTCAGCAAAAAGATCTTCATGTTTCATACCTCTTTCCTGTTGGTTTCTGAGGCTATGATACCATGCCATCTGTCCGATAATACGGACAGATAAGTAAAAACAGCAGCAACAGTCCGGAATACCTGTCGCTGCTGCAGTCTTATTTGATGACAATCTGTGTTTCGTAGATGTGCTTTATGTCTCCGGCGCGGTTGACCACCTTTTCCAGGAAGGCAAGCAGCCCAAGATCAAAGATGAGCGCCGCAAGGAGAACGAGTGCCGCAATGATGACGATCCGTGCCGCCTTCCATTTGGGCGGAAGGCTCCGGAAGGGAGCCGTGAAAAGAAGCTTCAGTGCCTTCATTTCTCCGCACCTCCCTCAAGATCCGAAAGGGTCACGCCGAACACGGAGGGCACAGGACGCTCTCCGAAGAAATCCACCGGCCGGCTGACCCGACTGCCGTTAAAAGCAAGGGTAGCGCAGGAACCGCCGTCCAGCAGTACGCCGGTATAGGCACCGTAATCCAGCAGCACGTTCTGCACATCCAGCAGGGTCGCGCCGATGCTCGACGGGCGGCGGCCCTCCAGCATAACGAAGATGACGGCACCGTCCGCCCGCTGGCCGATGGCCGAACGGGGCGCATAGCCGTAGCCGCCGGTTCCCTCGCGGATGAGACCTTCTCCCCCGCAAACCAGCGCCGGGCGGAAGCTGACGGCATCGCGAAGCGAAAGACGCTCCACCGCTTGCTCCGCCGTCCAGCGGCCGAAGACGAGAACGCCGTCCTCCGTAAAGCCGATCAGGTTTTCCTTCTCTTCCGTCATTTCCGCCTGCCAGACAATCTCTCCCCCGGCGATGACGCTGCCCGCCGGGATACCGCCTTTGCCGAGAAGGGTGTCGTTGTCAAGATAGCCGCCCGCATTGATGCCCGCGGCAAGGCCAAGCCTTTCATTATATTCCGAAAGACTATAGCCCTGTGTTCCGAGATCGGGAGTGACAAAGAGCTTTACGGCGGTGGGATCATGAATGACCAGCACGTGTCCCACAAAGCTCGTGCCCCGGAGGGTAAAATACTCGATGCGCTTCTCCGGCGCAAAATCTGCCGGATCCGCAAAGGCAGAAAGATCTTCATATTCGGGAAAATCCGTATAATAGAGACCGGCTTCCATCACCGCGCGGATCTCCGCATCGCTGCGGAAGCTGCGGATGAGAAACTGGGTGCCCCGGGAGACGGAAAAGGTCTCCGTCAGGGTGACGGCAAGATTGGGATACGCGCCGGAAAAGGCCAGCGGAAAGACAAGCGCCACCGCGGCCACCGCAAAGCAGAGCACAAGGCTCAGCGCGATGCCCGTCCGGCACAGTATCCTCCCTGCTTTGGTCTTTGTCATAACAGTTTTGTTTCCTTTCCGTCGCTTGCCGGAATATTTTGTCCCGCCTTACGGCATAATAACCTCACAAACTGTGATCCGGAGGTCAAAAAGATGCAGGTCAAAGAATTGATGAACCGCCACATCGTGGCCGTTTCCCCGGAGGATTCCGCCGCCTCGGCGGCACTTCTGCTCAACCGTTACAACATCGGCTCGCTGCCGGTGATGACGTCGGAGGGACGGCTGCGCGGCATTCTCACCGACCGGGATATCGTCACCCGGTGCGTGGCGGCGGAGGAGCTGCCGGAAACCTGCCGCGTGCGGGATATCATGACCCGCTCCATCGTCACGGTGGACGAGGATGCGGACATCCGTGAGGCGGCAAAGCTTATGAGCGACGGGCGCATCCGCCGGCTTCCCGTACTGCGTGGGGATCTGCTGGTGGGGATGCTCTCCCTCGGGGATCTTTCCCGGTGCCATGCCTGCGATACGGAAGTTTCCCGGGCGCTCTCCGAAATTTCTCAAAAAACGGGAAAGCGTTAATCCTCCCGCTCTGCCGCCTGCTTTGCCAGCAGCGCCGCGCGATAGGCCTCATTGCGGGAAAGTCCCTTTTCCCGGGCAGCGCGGACATTATCCCTCGCACTGGCTTCACCGGAAAGGGAAAGCGATGCCTCCTCGGCGGTGAGGGTTTCCTGCACCGCCTGGGGTGCGCCTTCAACACACAGCACGTATTCGCCCCTCGGCTCGGTTTCCGAATAAAGACGGATGGCATCCCCAAGGGTGGTGAGGATCCCCTCCTCGTGGAGCTTGGTCAGCTCGCGGCCAAGGAAGATGCGGCGCGCCTCTCCAAAGGCCACCGCCATATCACCGAGGGTCGCCCGCAGCTTGTGGGGTGCCTCGTAAAAGATCATGGTGCGCATCTCTCCCGAAAGAGCGGCAAGGGCGGTGCGTCGCTCCTTGGTCTTTGCGGAGAGAAAACCTTCAAAGCAGAACTTTCCCGTGGGCAGACCGGAGACCGACAGAGCGGACACGGCGGCGCAGCAGCCGGGCACGGTATAGACGGGGATACCTTCCGCGCGGCAGCGGGCGACGATGGCCTCGCCGGGGTCGCTGATGGCGGGGGTTCCCGCATCGGAGACGAGGGCACAGACCTCACCGGCGCGCATACGCTGCACCAGCTCCTCCTCCCTCGCCCGCAGGTTGTGGGCATAGTAGCTCACCAGCGGCTTTGCGATCTCAAAGCGGGTAAGCAGCTTCTGGGTAACGCGGGTGTCCTCCGCGGCGATGAAATCCGCGCCGCGCAGCACCTCCACCGCCCGGGGGGAGAAATCCCCCAGATTTCCGATGGGTGTGGCAACGATATAGAGGGCGGGACCTTCCATACGTATCCGCGCTCCTTTCAAATTTCATAAATTCGGCGGTATTCCGCCGTGGGGCTGCCGTCTTTCTCCGCAAGGATGAGGGGCGGCAGCACGCATAGCCCCGGTGCCGCACCGGACCGGGCTTCGCAAAGCAGCAGATTTGCCTCCCGGTCCGCCCGCGGATAGCAAAACCGCAGGCGTTTCGGGGCAAAGCCCGTTTCCGCCAGGGCGGCAAAAAGCTCCGCCGCGCGGTCGGGGCGCCAGCAAAGACACAGCCGTCCCCGGAAGCGCAGGATGCGCCGGGCCGCCCGACAGATATCGGAAAGCGTGCAGCACTCCTCCGAGCGCGCGCATCTCCGCGCGGCATCGGGACTTTGGGGTCCGGCGGCAAGGTCAAAATACGGTGGGTTTGATACCACAAGCTCGCAGGAACCGCTGAGCGGCAAATTTTCCGCACAGCGAAGATCTCCCGCAGTAATAAACGCCCGGTCAGCAAAGCCGTTGTTTGCAAAATTCTCCGCCGCGATCTCCGCCGCAGCAGGATCCAGCTCCACGGCATGGAGCTGCCCGGGATATTTTCGAAGCAGAAGCAGGGAAAGAATGCCGCATCCGGCGCCAAGATCGGCCATGTTTCCGCGCACCGGCGGACAAAAGTCACCGAGCAGCAGAGAATCGGTCCCGAATTTCGGCAGGTCGGTATCCTGCGTATACACCAGCCCATAAAGGGGCTCTTTGGTGCGCATTTCTCTCCCTCCTCTGTATTTTTTCGAAGAATAAGGGCTGCCCGACCGAAAAACGGAAGGGCAGCCCTGTCATTGCTTTGCTATGAACGATTAGTCCTGGGGCTTGGGGGCATCGACGGGGCAGGAACCAGCGCAAGCGCCGCAGTCAATGCAAGCGTCAGCGTCGATAACGAACTTGCCGTCACCCTCAGAGATAGCCTCTACGGGGCAATCGCCGGCGCAAGCGCCGCAAGCGATGCAATCGTCGTTGATAACATATGCCATGATTTTTATCTCCTCTCAAAATGGATATATATTTATTTTAACATACTTTTCGGGAAATGCAAGCGGTATTTTCGATATTCTTACCGTCTGCTGCCGCCGCAGGCTTTATTTTGCGACCTCGGCAATGATCTTCTTGAGGCTGTCCGCCGCCATGGTGAACCACTTGGGGCAGCAATCTTCCATCAGGTTGATGGGAGAGTTGGGTTCCAGATCCGCAAAGCCCTGGAAATTGCGCAGATGGGGCTCCAGAGAAAGGAAGCCTTCATAGCCGGAATTCCACAGGTCGGAAAGGATCTCGCGGAGGTGACCGTCACCGTAACCGGCAGGCACCACATGGCCGTCGGTGGCGACGGCATCCTTGATGTGCATGTAGACCACATAAGGCTTAAGCATATTCCATGCATAGGGCCAGGTCTCTTCCTGCGCCTGGATGAAGTTTGCCGGGTCAAAGACCAGCTTGAGCTTGTCGGAGCCGAGGCTCTCGATGAGATCGAGGCAGCGGGCGGCCTTCTCGCCGTAGATATCCTTCTCGTTTTCGTGCAGCAGGGTGATGCCGGAACCCTTTGCCACCTCGATATAGCGCTCCCAGCGGCGGAGCACCTCATCACGGGACTTCTCGCACTCCTCCTCGGGAACGAAGAAGGAGAACATGCGGATGTAATCGGTCTCGAAGATCTTCGCGATCTCCAGCATGCGCTTGAAGAGATTGATCTGATCCTCAAAATCGTCCGTCAGCTTGATCTTGCCGATGGGGGAGCCGAGGGAGGAAACGCGGAAGCCGCGGGCCCAGAAGTCCTTCTTGATGGAGCGGACGTCCTCGGGGGTGTAGAGGGAAATGTTCTTGCCGTTGATGCCGCGCACCTCCATAAAGGAAATGCCGTGCTTCTCCATCTCATCCATCTGGATGCGGGGAGAGGGGTCGATCTCGTCTGCAAAGCAGGACAGAATGAATTTGCTCATGATATATCTCCGTTTCTGCCCAAAAACGGGCGGTTTTTTTAGAATCTGATACGGAAGGTGCGGATCTCGTAGGGCGCATACGCCACGGTGATGCGTTCTACTGGGTCAAGCTCCCGTTCCGGCGCCTCCAGAAGGTCGGTCTCCGTGATGCTCTGCGGCACGCGGTCAAAGACCAGCTCTCCGCGGCCGTGGTTGCCGTGGCATTCGTAGAGACGCAGGATATATCCGTCTCCGTCCTCTGCGGCCTTGAGGGTATCGATGATGAGGTTCCGGCTCTCGCAGCGCACCGGCGCGGCAATGCTCCGGCTTCCCTTTGCCGTAACAAAGGGCGTGTTGAGATCCAGTCCCTGCCGCACAACATCCGCCGCACGCCAGTCTCCGGCATGGGGGAAGAAGGCGTAGGTGATATCGTGCTCACCCTTATCGCCGACGGTGGCAGGATGGGTGGTTGCGCGCAGCAGCGTCAGTCCGAGGGTATTTCCATCCACATCGTGACCGTACTTGCAGTCGTTTAAGAGGGCTGCGCCGTAGTCGCCTTCCGAAAGATCGGCAAAGCGGTGGGCACAGAATTCAAAGCGCGACTTTTCAAAGGAGGTGCTGGCAACGGTGGGACGCATATAGGTGCCGAAGCCTTCCTCCAGCGCCACATAGGGCGTGTTCAGCCGGCAGGGGAAATAGACCCGCAGCACCTTGTGCTGCTCCTGCCAGTCCACATGGGTGACAAAGTCGATGCGCGCCGTGTCCGCACGGAGGACGATATCCTGCAGGATGGTGCAGCGCTCGCCGGTGAGGCGCAGCCGCAGGACCGTTCGCAGGGCATTGTTTTCCAGAACGGAGATCTCGCCGCGGAAGGGCGCTTCGATCTCGCGGTCGCGGTACTCGGGATAGATGTTCCAGGCATCCTCGCGCTGGGGACCGTCCCGGAACAAACGGAGGGCGTTGGCCGGGGCATCGATGATCTCCCGCTCCTCGCCCTTGTCATAATAGCTGCAAAGGCGGCCGAGGCTGTCAAAGACGGCGATAAATTTCTCATTTTCCACCGTGATGCCCGAGGCGCTCTCGGCAATCTGCATGCCGCCGGCAGGAGCGGAATCCGCCACGGGCGTAAAGACGGCAGCTCCCAGCGCCGGAACATTCTCCGCAAGGAAGCAAAGCTTCCGGCAGCCGTCCCGATGGGACACAACGGTGGGCAAAAGCTTTCCGGCTGCATCGCGTACCGCCGTGACGGATTCATCCGCGCAGTCGATCTCCACCGGAGCTGTGCGGTCAAAGCCCAGGGCATTGTA
>JAFYLV010000023.1 GCA_017556885.1 Clostridia bacterium
GGCTCTCGGAAACGGACTTGCAAAGGCCTGCTTCTCCGCGGCGCCGGAAGCCGGTGAGCCGATACGGATGTTGCTTTCCCTTGGCGCCGAAGGCGCTTGTCTTTCCGGCTCGGGAACCGCATCCTACGGTATCTTCCGGGATGAAACAACGGCGGCCGCAGCGGCGGAAAAGCTTACAGCGGCGGGATTTCGGGCGTTTTTGACGGAGCCTTCCGCATAAGCCATAAAATTAACGTCCATACTTCGTTTTAGAATGCAAAAACGAGGTATGGAGAAATGAAAAAGAAACTGCTTTTCAGAACGGGTGTCCTTTGTCTGTGTTTGTTTGCCTCTGCTGCTTTTTCCTCAGTGGCAAAAGGGATGCAGCTCTCCGGCTCTCTCATCCGGCTTCATGTGGTGGCAGATACGGGATCGGAGGAGGACCTGCGGCTGAAAAATGCTGTCCGGGATGCCATCCTTGCGGAATTCTTTTCCGATCCCATGGAAAACGTACAGGCGGAGCGGGACCGCGTGGAGGGAAGCCTCACGGAGATCCGACAGCTTGCGGAGGAGACCCTGCGGGAGCTTGGCGCAGATTGCGCGGTGACCGTATCCTTCGGTATGCGCTATCTACCGGAGAAGGAATACGAAAGCTTTTCGCTGCCCGCGGGAAGGTATGAAACCCTGACCGTGACCATCGGACGGGGCGAGGGTTCCAACTGGTGGTGCGTACTGTATCCGCCGCTGTGTGTTGTGCCGGCGTCGGCGCTGCGGGATACGGCAGAGGATGCCGGAATATCGCAGGACGGATATGAAATGATGACCGGCGACGGAGATGAGATCCGTTTTCGGTTCAAAATATTGGAGATTTTAACGGATATTGATGCAAAAATTTTCGGGAGGTGAGTGCTTTTATGGTCCGCATGGTACTTGGACGCAGCGGTAGCGGTAAATCGGCCTTTGTTATGAATGAACTTGCCCGGCGAACGCAGGCCGGGATAGAGGGCGCTTGCCTTATTGTGCCGGAACAGTATTCCCATGAGAAGGAGAGAGAGCTTGGCGTTGCAGCGGGCGATGCGGCCTCCAGATGTGTAGAGGTTCTTTCCTTTAAGCGGCTTGCGCGCCGCGTTCTTGCCGAGGCCGGCGGTGCTGCACGTCCCATGCTGTCCGACGGAGGTCGGCTGCTTGTCATGCGCGCTGCGGTGAAGACGGTAGCACCGCATCTGCATGCCTATGCATCTGCTGCAGCCCGGGCGGATTTTTTGCCGAGGCTTTCTTTGGCTATTGATGAGCTCATCCGCTACTGTGTAACGCCGGAAGCGTTATCAAAGGCAGCAAAGACACTGCCCGAGGGATCGATGTGGGCAAAGCTTACCGATCTTGCACGGATTTACACGTCCTACATCGCATTGACCTCGGCAGGTACTGCCGATCCGCGCACGGAGCTTACCCTTGCCGCGGAGAAGCTTTGCGATAGCGGCCTTTTTGCCGGACGGTGCGTCTATGTGGATGGCTTTGCCGGCTTCACGCCCCAGGAGTGGGAAATCCTGTATCGGCTTGCGGGAGAAACCGAGTTATTGACAGTTTGTCTTACGGCACCCTCGGGAGAGGCTCCCTTTGAGGGTCCGGATGCGACGGTGCGGCGCATGGAGCGGGATTGCAGTCGCCGCGGCATCCCTGTGGAATATGTGCGTCTATCGGAAAATCACCGCGCCCGAAAACCGGCACTTGCATATCTGGAGGCGGAATTATTCCGCCGCGGTGCGGAAAGCTTTGCCGGTGATTGCGACGGAGTGGAAATCATTACCGCGAGCGATCGGCGGTGTGAATGTCTTGCAGTGGCGGCGGAGATTCGCAGACTCGTTGCGGATGAGGGCTACCGTTTCCGGGATATTGCAGTCATGAGCCGCGATCATGCGGCCTACGATGCACTGCTGGAAGGAATCCTTGCGGATTATGATATTCCGAGCTTTTCGGACACAACCCGCCGCATGGCAGACGGATCTGTGTACAGGCTTGTCAACGCCGCGCTGGAGACCGTGCTTAAAAATCAGGACAGTGACACAATGCTTGCAGCACTTCGCTGCGCTCTTTCCGGTTTTCCGGAAAAGGCGCTGGATATGCTGGAGAGCTATGTGCGTACGTGGCGTATGCCCGGCTGGAAATGGGCGGAAGAGAAGCCGTGGACGGCATCGCCTCATGGCCTCTGTGTTTCTATGACGGAGGAGGATATCCGCCATGTGCGCCGCATTGACTGTATGCGCCGTAAAGCGGCGGCGCCCTACATAGAGCTTGGGAAAAAACTGCAGAGCGGTGGATCTGCGCGGGATCTTTGCACCGCGGTGTATGCCTTTACCGAAACGATCGGTTTGCAGAAGCATCTTTTGCGGCGTGAGGCGGAGCTCCGCCGCCGGGGTGATATCCGCGAAGCGGAGGAACTCCTGCAGCAGTATACCGTTTTCTGTGAAAGCCTTGATCAGGTCGTCAACGCCGGTGCTGAGGTGCGGTATACCGCCCGTGAATTTGCGGATGCCCTTCGCCTTGTTATGGGGGCGGCTTCGATCGGAAGTATTCCCGACTCCCTTGAC
>JAFYLV010000024.1 GCA_017556885.1 Clostridia bacterium
AACGGCTACGGCGAATCCATCGCACGGCTGAGCAACATGCTGGGCGGCGGTGTTATCGTCCAGCGCTTCGGCGACCTCATCCGCGGACGGCGCTCCACCGCCGACCGCATCGAGGAGGCCTTTATCACACCCACCCTGCAGGCAACCCCCGGCGATCTGAGCCTGGTTCTGCCCAAGCGTATCCTTGACGGCATCATCGAAATGATTTATGCCCTGGACAAGGTCGCACCGGGCACCGCAAACGAAGATACCCTGCTCTACGGCGTGGAGGTCAAGTTCTACAACATGGAAGTCTCCGTCAGCGAGCATCTGGAGTCCCGCTACCCCGGTCTGTACATCATCGGCGACGGCAGCGGCATCACCCACTCCCTCTCCCATGCCTCCGCCAGCGGCGTCCACGTTGCACGGGACATCGCAAAATAACATAAAAACGAATATCCGAAAAACACAGAAACCGACCTATGACGATCATAGGTCGGTTTCCGTTATATCCTGGCTAGTCGTTCTCCGTCCCGTAATGCAGGCTGACCTTTTTATGCCATGCCCACTCATACTGAGCAAACATGCTCACAAGCTGCGTCAGGGTAATGAAGCCCGGCGCATAGGCCCAGCGGATCATATACGCCCGCATTACCGGCGGCTCGGGAAAGTTCATGGCATAGGCAAAATACATCAGTCCGACCAGCACCCAGGACATGACAAGCGTCACCAGCGCCCAGGGCAGAGTGGCTTTGAAAAGCTCCCATCGGGTGAGCCGGGGTTCCTTGCCCCTGGGGATCTTCGGCGTATGGTGGCGGTTGATGCAAAGCCAGTAGAACAGTCCCATAACGATGCCCTGCAGCAGCGGCAGCACAAAGACCGGCGCTTTGCTCAGATCGAGCAGCTGCCCCATAATGCCGTCAAAAAACCAGCGACTGAGATGCATTGCCACCGTGGCACCGATATGCGCCAGCACAAGAGGCCACTTCTTTCCTTCGATATTCATGCCGTTTCCCCTCCTTTATCTTACGAACACCTCGTCATAGACCTGCTCGCAGTTGGGCTCCTGGATACACAGGCGGAATTCCCGTGCGGACTTGATATGACGGGCAAGGTCAAAGGTGTCCCGCACCGTCTCCGGCAGGTAGACACCGCACTTGGCCCGGTAGGCCGTATCGGCATGATAATCGCCGCCGCAGGTGACGGCAAGCCCCGTCTCCCCGCCTATGCGCAGGAGATCCTCCGCATAGGATTTTCCGTAGATCGGGTGACAGTTGACCTCGATGCCGTCCAGATACGCGGGATCCAGCACGGTCGTGCCGCCCCGGAAGGGATGCGCCTGCACCACGCAGCCGCCGGCGGCGGAAACGGCGCGGTAGAGCTCCTCCTGCGTCATATCATAAAGGCAGGGGTATTCCCGCAGAAAGTCCTCCCCCACACCGTAGACCAGCAGATGCACCTTCGGATAGAGGATCATGGATACCTCTACACCAAAGAAGACCCGCGCGCCCACCGTGTCGGCATATTCCGTCGCGCGGTCAAACTCCGCGAGGTATCGGGTGACAAATTCCTGCACATCCCCGTCGCGGACATAGCCCTTTTCATAATGGTTTGATAGCACAATGCCATCCAAGCCCCGGGCCAGGGCCGCATCAAGGATCTCGTTGTGTGGCGCACGGCAGCAGCGGCTGATGCCCGCCGAATGGCCGTGCAGGTCGATAAGTATGTTTCCCGTATTCTGCATTACAGTTTTGCCTCCATAACGATAAACGTTTTGTTCCATTCGGCGCGGCCGTTCTTTTCAAACCCCGTCTTTTCGTACACGTGGATGGCGGCAGAGTTGGTCTCGTGCACCTGGATCTCCACCCGGTCGCGCTTTCCGAGCGCGCGAAAAAGCTCCAGCAGAGCCTCCACGGCGGCGGTTCCGAATCCGCGGTTGAGATAGGGATCGGAAATGAAGAGATCGGTAAAGGCGTAGGGTTTTCCCTCCTTGGGTTCGACGCGGGCGATGACCATGCCGATGACCCGGTCCCCGTTGTAAATGCCGTAAACGCGGCTGTTTTCTCGATACATATATCCTTCTGCCAGAACGGCCTCCGGCTGACCGACAAAGCGCTTGCCGACACGCCTTAAGTCGCGGCAGGCATCAAAATTGGCGGCATCCACCTCCCGCAGCGTGACCTGACGTTTCTCCGGCTGCGGGATACGCCCCTCGCGCTGCTCGGTGATATACCGGCGCAGAGCCGCCGCCCAGCTGCGGCCGAGGGCCAGCAGCCCTTCCTCCGTCACCGGATGGGAAGGATCTCCGAAATAGCAGGTCTCCAGCGTGAAAGCCATTTCATTTTCCGGACGGCGGGTCATGTAATTGGTAAACTGCGCCGCGCCGTGATTCCAGCCGTACTCGGCGGGATAATCGTTCTTCTGCCGATACGGGAAAGAACCGGGCTGCAGATTCGCCTCCAAAAGCTGCCCGAAGCGCAGGATGCGCTCCTCCTTGTCCGGATTCATGTGGATGATAAAGGCCACGTCGTTGCCGCCGTTTTTATGGCAAGGGGCGTGAAAATCAAAGGCGTAGTGACAACCCGCCTCCGCCGCTTTGCGGATGGCGGCGCACTCGGGATAAATGGATTCCTTTTCCGGCGCATAGTCGCGGTTGTGGTCATAGGGCCAACGACCCTTTCCCTGATCGCCATCCACCACGCCGTCATAGTCCACAAAGGGAACGGCAAAAAGCTGCGTATCCGGAATCGGTTCCGCAAGGAGACTGTCCAGCAGTCCCTCCAGCACAAAGCTTCCTGTGGATTCGCAGGCATGGTGCCGGGCGGTAAGCAGGATACGGGTTCCGCCCTCCCCCGCCGTCAGGCAGGGAACGGAACGTCCCTTGCGGCTCTTGCAAAGCTCTCCGCAGGCAAGCCCGCGGGCCGCGGCAAATTCCGCAAAGCGGTCGGGGTGATAGAGCATACTGTGGGCAAAATAGACTTTATCCTCACCATCGGCGAAGGTATAGGTAAAGCTTCCGTCGCCGGTATAGCCGCCAAGCCACGTCCATGCCCGCAGATCGTGGCTCACGGCGGGGCCGTAGTGGCCGATGCGATTGTCCCGCAGTTCAAAGCGCAGGGTCTCCCCCGCCGCACCCTCCACGCAGAAGGCCCAGTAAAACCAGTCCTCCACCGTGGTGCGCAGATCGTTCTGCAGAACGTAATCCTTTCCGTTCTGCTGCAGGATGCGGATATTTCCGCCGGTAAAATCGGAATGGATGCGGATCATTTGCACATCTCCTTCATGCTTACAGTTCAAACTCCCGTCCGTCCTCAAGACCGGGAACAATGGCGCCGCCAGCCGCAAGATCGGCCTTCAGGGCAGTGATATCAAGCTCTCTTACGTTCTTTTTCTCCCGCAGAGCCATCGCTGCGGCGGCTCCCGCCGCCTCGCCCATGGCCATGCAGCTTGCCTTTACCCGGATGGCGGAATTGGTCTCCCGGTCGGTGGAAATGCAGCGTCCCGCCATCATCAGGTTATCCAGATCCGCCGCGATCATGGCAGAAAGACGCACCGAGGGCGTGTTTTCATGCCGGATATAGCGGATGAGCGCCTTCTGTCCCTCCCGGTGCACATCCACAAACCAATAGGTGTAGCACACGGAATCCGCAAACTGCCGACCGGATTCGTAATCCTCCACCTGCATGCAGCTCTCACCGCGGATGCGCCGCCCTTCGCGGGGGGCAAGGGAAGGCGCAATGGCCATGATGCGCTCATCCCCCGTCTCCATCCGCTCAAAGATCATACGGCGCGCGGCGATCTCCGCCCGCGTGACGGCATCACTGTCGGTGGGGTCGATGGGCACATGATTGCGGTTGTCTCCGAAATTGAGTACGCGGTCCTCCCCCGGCTCCACCGCCGGAAAATACCGCAGGGTGCCGGGCTGAATGGTGCCCGCCCCATCGCCGGTGACCGTTTGCGCACCGGCAAAGGCGGCAAGCTCACCGTCTCCCGTGCAGTCGATAAAGGAATCCGCCGCAAGGGTGCGAAGCCCCGAACGGGTGGCGATGCGGATGCCGGTAATGTGCCGTCCCTCTGTCAGCGCCTCCACCATGGGCTGGCCGTAGAAAAGATGCACCCCTGCCTCCAGCAGCATATCATCCATAATTTTTGCCGCCGCGGCAGGATTGACCCGCACGCCGTACTGAAAATGCTTGACATATTCCGCATTCATATCCGGAATGCGCGCATAGCCCGCGCGCCACAGGCGCAGAGCATATTCCCAGCCGATGCCGGCGATAACCATCTTCCGGTCCGGCCGGAAGGGATTATTGAACTCGTCGATGGAGCAGTTTCCGTAATAGGTCAGGATGCCGCCGGGCGTAGTCTGGCGCTCCACCAGTGCGACGGACGCGCCGCGGCGGGCGGCGGCGATGGCCGCGCAAAATCCCGCAACTCCCGCGCCGCATACGATCAGGTCAAATTTATCCATGCGTATCCTCCGTTTTCTGCCGCGCCTTGATGCGGCGGTATTCGCTGGGAGAAATGCCCTCCCGGCCGGAGAAAAACCGGGAAAAATGCAGCACGTCCCGGAAGCCCACCGAGGCGGCGACCTCTGTCACCGTCAGATCGGTGCGGCGCAGCAGTTCCTTTGCCGCATCCATTTTACGGGCATCGATATATTGCTTTGGCGACAGTCCGTACCGTTCCTTGAAGAGGCGGAACAGATAGGGTTGGCTGATGCCGACAAAACTTGCCAGCTCCTCCACCGTGATACGCCCGGCAATATTGACTTCAATATACTTCTCCGCCGCGGAAAGATAAGCCTCCGGCGCGGAAACATACCGGTCAGCCGTATCTTTTCTCGGCAGACTTCGATAGAGGGAAACAAAGATCTCCAGCATTTCATAGGGATCCCGGGTTCCGTTTTTGACCGAAAAAATGTATCCCTTTGCCTTGCAGGCAGCCGTCACATCCGCCGGTCGAAAAATTCCCCCCGCGGCATCGATCGTTTCAAAAAGAGGCTCCAGCCGACGGTCGCCGGACATGAACCATACATATTCCCAAGGCTCTTCCGCTGCGGCCCCGTAATGCTCCGGCATGCCGGGCTTGACAAAAAAGCCCTGCCCCGCCGCCACCTCGCGGCCGTTGAAGGTTCCCCGGCCGGAGAGCACGTAATGCACGATATACTTATTCCGCCGCCCGGGGCCGAAGGCCGTATCCTCCACACCGGCGGCATATCCGATATGATCCAGCGAGACCAGCGGACACGTTCCGCCTGCAACCGCAAAGCAGCGCATACCTATCTCTCCCCCCCTTTGTTAAGATTTTACCATATAATTCATATCTTTTGCAATAGAAAATCCGCAGCGGCTATTGTAGAATAATAATCAGGAAAGGACGTGATCCCCCATGAAAACCATTGCCGAGCAGTTTGCTGATATTGGTGAATATGTCGGTGTCGCTCTCTTTGCGGAGCCGGAGCGCAGTCTCTTTTACCGCAAGGCGCTCGCTCTGCGCCGTCTGTATGAGAACTGCAACCTGCCGGATTATACCGGGAAACCCCTCTACCCCTCCGGAAAGATCTCCTACGGTTCACATTTCTTCCCCAACAACAACCGCGGTCTCTCCGTGGATCTGAACAAGCTCCGCGAGGTCTGCCCGGAAGGTGCAGATGCCTACGAGCGTGTCTTTTTCAGCTTTACCTCCTCTTTGCCGCCCGAGCACGTTGTCGGCGGCAATATGTATACCCACACCATCCCCAATTACCACCGCATCCTTGCAGAGGGCTTCAACGCCTACGTTCCCCGCATTGAAAAGATCGCCGACCGGGATCTTCGCGAAGGTTTGCTGCATCTGATCGAGGGCATCCGCGCCTTTGCCGCCCGCAGTGCCGACCATCTCGCCGCGGCAGGCGCGCCCGAGCGGCTCGTTTCCGCCCTGCGCCGGGTCCCGATGCAGCCTGCACGGGATGTTTTCGAGGCAGCGGAATGCTGGAATTTCGTCATGTATCTCGACCGCTGCGACAACCTCGGCTGTCTGGAAAAGGGACTTCTGCCCTACTGGAAGGGGGAGGACATCGTCCCCCTGCTTGAAAACCTGTATGAGAACCTCGATGTGAACGTCGGCTGGTCCATGGCGCTCCATCCCCCCTATTCGCCGCTGACCCTGCAGTGCCTCAAAGCCGCCAAGGGACACCGCCGTCCTATGATCGAGCTTTTCGTGGACGAAAACACCCCGGAAGAGGTGTGGGAGACCGCCTTCGACACCGTCCGTTCCGGTTCCGGCCAGCCGGCCTTCTACAATCCCCATGTGCTGCTGCGTGGACTGAAAGAGCGCTTCCCCATCATCCGTGATGAGGACATTCCCTTCTTCTGCGGCGGTGGCTGCACCGAGGCCATGTTTGACGGCTGCTCCAACGTCGGCAGTCACGACGCAGGCATCAACCTGCTGCTCATTCTGGAGAACACGCTGAAGACAAAGCTGACTTCAGCTGCCGATTTTGAAAGCTTCTATGCCGCCTTCATGGCCGATACCGCCGAGGTGACAGACACCGTCACCCGGGAGATCGCAAACTCGCAGGAGCGCCGCGCAAAGCTCAATCCCCTGCCCATGCGCACCCTGCTGGTGGACGACTGCATCGACCGCGAGATCGAATACAATGCCGGCGGTGCCCGCTACTCCTGGAGTCAGATCAGCTTTGCCGGACTTGTCAATGTCATTGACGGACTGCTTGCCATCCGCGAGCTTGTATTCACCGAAAAGAAATACACCGCCGCGGAGGTTCTGGCGAAACTCGCGGCAAACGATGCGGAATTCCTGCGGGAGTGCCGTCTCCTGCCCGTTTCCTACGGCCATGGCTCCGCGGAGGCGGATGCCTTTGCCCACCGACTTTCCGCAGATGTTTTTGCACTGCTGAACGGTAAAAAGCCTTGGATGGGCGAGGGATTCCTTGCCTCCTCGGTGCTTTTCAGCGCCGCCGCCCAGGGCGGCGCGGATATCGGCGCGACCCCCGACGGCCGCGCTGCCGGCGCTCCCCTTGCCGACTCCATCGCCCCCATCCTCGGCAAGGACACCGCAGGTCCCACCGCCATGCTCAAGAGCGTCACGAGCCTCGATATCCCCAACGCCCTCGGCGTGCCCGTGCTCAATTTTAACATTGAGCCCTCCTTCCGAAACGACATTCTGAAAAGCCTCATCCTCTCCTATATGGAGATGAAGGGCATCCACTTCCAGATCTCCTGCGTTTCCCGGGAGATGCTGGAGGAGGCCTATAAAAACCCCGACCTGCACCGCAATCTCATCGTCCGCGTAGGCGGCTATTCGGAATATTTCTGCAATCTCACCGACGAGCTCAAGCGCGCGGTCATCGCCCGCACCATCCAGAAGGGAGTATAACTCCTTATGGAAGGACGCATCATCAACATCACCCGCTTCTGCACCGATGACGGCCCCGGCATCCGCACCACCGTCTTTTTCAAGGGCTGTCCTCTGCGGTGCCTGTGGTGCCACAACCCCGAATCCCAGCGTTTTGAATGCGAGGCTTGGGAAAACGGCGAGGCCGTCGGCCGCACCGCGACCGTCGAAGAGGTCCTCTCGGAGATCCGGGAGGACGAGATCTTCTACCGCACCTCCGGCGGCGGTGCCACCCTTTCGGGCGGTGAGCCCATGGCGCAGCCGGATTTTGCCGAAGGCATTCTCTCCGGCTGCCGCACCGCCGGCATCCGCACCGCCATGGAAACCTGCGGCTTTGCCGCACCTGCGGTGGCGGAGCGCCTCTTCCCCCTCTGCGACCTGTTGCTTTTCGATCTCAAGGAGACCGATCCCGCCCGTCACGAGGATTTTACCGGCGTTCCCCTCGCCCCGATCCTCGAAAATCTCCGCCGGGCGGATGCCCTCGGCATCCCCGTATGCCTGCGGCTGCCCATCATCCCCGGACTTAACGACCGGGAGGAGCACTTCCGCGCCGTGCGCGCCATAGCAGATTCACTTACCCATCCGCCGCAGCTGCAGATCATGCCCTACCACCGCCTCGGCGAGCATAAGTATGACCGTCTCGGCCGTGAATACCTCTGCCCCGAGACCCACGAGCCCACCGCAGAGGAAAAAGCCCGGTGGGAAAAATGGCTTCACATCTGATCAAACAAAAAAAGATCCGGATTCGGCGGGGCTTCGTAAAACAGTAAATTCTCCCTGTGAGAGTTCTCACAGGGAGAATTATTGCACTGGTGCGGTAGCGCCCGCCTAAGGCTCCCTTGTGTAAAGGGAGCTGTCAGCGAAGCGGACTGAGGGATTGACAACCCCTCCGAGCAGGCTTTCGCCTGCCACCTCCTCCTTATGTGGTTTGTAAGCAATCTACTCAAGGGAAGGCTTTGGTGCGGCGTAAAACCGCACATTACGCACTATACCGAACGGTGTATAGAAGTGCGCTCTTATATCTGGTCGACAAATTGGAATTTATGCTTTCAGTTGTACCTTGTGATTTCCAAAAGTACATCCATAGGGGACTCTGCTTGAATAAATTCCGCTTTTCTTTTTGCTGGCTGATTTATGCCGTCTTTCAAATACCATACTGCTTGAATTGGATGCATACCTATCTCTTGTGCTGACTCCAATTCAAAGCTACCGCCATCTCCTACATAAAGACATTCCTCAGGGGCAACTGCCAAAGCATGTGTGCATTTTTGAAAAATCTCAAGATTTGGTTTTTGTATGCCTAATTCACAGGACATGCAAACTGCATCGAAATAATCAAATAGAACGCTGTTCTGAATTACATCTCTTTCCTCAAAATAGCAGTTTGTTATTAAGCCGACTTTGATGCCCATCCCTTTAATAGCTGTAAGCATAGGTGTTATCTCGGAGTGTATGTGATTGAAGCACTCAACTTTTGATTGTTTCCGTTTTTCTGTAATCATCTCGAACAGTTCACAAGAAAAACAATTGTTTGCCCTCAAAATTGCTTCAATAACTTCCTCAAGTGATTTTTTACCTAAAGTTCTATCTTCGTCCGTTGTATCCCAAATCTCTCTAAATTTTAGCTCGGTAATTCCAATGTCTGCGCATATTTGCTTCGCCATATATAAAGGACTTTCAAAGTGCGTTACCAAAGTCTCAAACATATCAAATACTACAGCTTTAATCATCCAAAAACACCTCGTCAAATTCAAGCTTGTCTAATTGTTAGATATATTCTATCATATCAATGTGAGCTATACAAGAACAGTCCCGGCAGATAATTCTGCCGGGACTGTAACTGTTTTACGAACACCTATCATTACTCCGGATCTTTTTCTGTTTACTTCATTTTTTCCTGCTTGACCTTATGCTCGATGACGTGGCGTGAGGCAAGCTCGCTGCGGATCTCATCGCAGGAGATATTCATCTCCGCCATCAGCACGAGAACGTGGTAGGCAAGGTCTGCGATCTCATAGATGGTATCGGCGCGGTCGCCGCCCTTGCCGGCAACGATGACCTCGGTGGTCTCCTCGCCGACCTTTTTCAGGATCTTGTCGATGCCCTTCTCAAAGAGGTAGTTGGTGTAGGAGCCTTCCTTTTTGACCACCTTACGCTCGGCGATCAGCGCGGCAAGACCGTCCATGGAGAAGGGCTCCGCCTCCTCTTCATTGCGCCAAAGCTCCGTCTCGAAGCAGGAATCTCCGCCGAGATGGCAGGCAGGTCCCTCCTTGCGGACGTAGACGGCGAGGGCATCCCGGTCGCAGTCGGTTTCGATGCGGATGATGTGCTGCACGTTGCCGGAGGTCTCGCCCTTGCGCCACAGCTCCTGCCGGGAGCGGGACCAGAAGCAGGTGCGTCCCTCTGCGATGCTGATCTCAAGGCTCTCGCGGTTCATATAGGCAAGGGTCAGCACGCGCTTTGTCTCGCCGTCGATCACTATGGCAGGAATGAGACCCTTATCATCAAATTTCAGTGTGTTCACATCGATCATTTTTCTTTTAACTCCTTATCTGCGCCGCACGGGGATGCCGTCGGCATGCAGTTTTTCCTTCAGTTCACGGATATCCACCTCGCCGAAGTGGAAAATGGAGGCCGCAAGACCTGCATCCACTCCGGGCACGGCCCGGAAAAGCTCGGTGAAATGCTGCATATTGCCCGCACCGCCAGAGGCGATAACAGGCACGTCCGCCACCTCGCACACCGCCTTGAGCAGCGGCAGGTCAAAGCCTTCACGAACGCCGTCGGTGTCCATGCTGTTGATGACCAGCTCGCCCGCGCCGCTGGCAACACCGCGGCGGATCCATTCGATGGCATCCAAACCGGTATCCACGCGTCCGCCCTTGGCGTGCACGTGCCAGGCATCTCCCACCCGGCGGATATCCACCGAAAGCACCACGCACTGGTCTCCGTAGCGCTTGGCCGCCTCCCCGATGAGGGAAGGATCCCGAATAGCGCCGGAATTGACGCTGACCTTGTCGGCGCCGCACTTGAGCACCCGGTCAAAATCCGCCACGGTATTGATACCGCCGCCCACCGTCAGGGGGATAAATACGTTCCGCGCCGTTTCACGCAGGATCTCGGTAAAGAGGCCGCGCCCCTCTGCCGAAGCTGTGATATCGTAAAAAACCAGCTCGTCCGCACCGGCACCGCTGTAATACTTCGCCAGCTCCACCGGGGAGGAAACGTCCGCAAAGCCTTCAAAGCGCACGCCCTTGACCACGCGGCCATCCCGCACGTCGAGACAGGGAATGATTCGTTTGGAGATCATGGATTTACCGCTCCTTCCGCCGCATTTCGGTCTCCTGCAGCGCCTCACGCAGATCCACACGCCCCTCATAGAGCGCCCGTCCGAGGATGGCACCGTACATCTTCATATCTGCCAGCGCCCGGATATCCGCAAGGTCGGATACGCCGCCGGAGGCCACGATGTCGATGTGGTATTCACGCATCAGATCCCGATAAAGCTCGCGGTTTGCGCCGCCGAGCATACCGTCCCGGGAAATGTCGGTGCAGATGACGGTGGAGCCGCCAAAATCGCAGATACGGCGGAAGAAATCCTCTGCCGTCAGTTCTGCCTTCTCCGTCCATCCGTGGGTGGCAACGTAACCGTCCTTGAGATCGGCGCCCACGGCAATGCGCTCGCCGTAGCGGCTGAGCATATCCGCAAGGAAGCGGGGCTGCCGGGCCGCCGCAGTTCCCAGAATCACGCGGGAGATGCCCGCATCCAGATAGCGTCGCACCGTCTCCTCCGACCGTATACCGCCGCCTACCTCCGTTTTCATTCCGGTCTCGGCAGCAATACGGGAGATCACCTCAAGGTTCGGGGTCTCGCCGGTGCGCGCGCCCTCCAGATCCACCAGGTGCAGCCACTTTGCGCCTGCGGCGGCAAATTCCGCGGCTTTGGCCACGGGATCCTCGCCGTAGACGGTCATGCGGGCATAGTCACCCTTTTCCAGGCGCACCACACGGCCTTCATATATATCAATTGCAGGAAAAATCAGCATAACAGTAGAAAATACCTTTCGTTTTGGGTCAAAGCGTGCAGAAAGCCTTCAGGATCGAAAGACCGACGTCACCGCTTTTTTCGGGGTGGAACTGCGTTCCCATCACATTGTCCCGGGCAGCGGCTGCCGTCAGGTCGGCGCCGTATTCCGCCGTAGCGGTGACGTAGGGTGCACAATCCGCCGCATAGTAGGAATGGACGAAATACACCGCGTCTCCCGGGGAAAGCTCCTTGAAGAGAGGACATCTCTCCCGCTCTGCGGGAAAATCCAGCCCGTTCCAGCCGATGTGGGGGATCTTCAGTCCCGCGGGGATCACGTCGGCAATGGGGCGCACGGCACCGGGAATGAGGCCGAGGCCCTCCCACTCGCCGTATTCATAGCTTTTTTCAAAAAGCAGCTGCATACCAAGGCAAATGCCGAGCAGGGGCTTTCCGGCTGCAGCCTCCTCTTTAATATATGCATCCAGGCCTGTCCGGCGCAGCTTGTCCGCCGCATCCCGAAAGGCACCGACGCCGGGCAGCACGATGTGCCCGCAGCGGCGAAGCACCTCCGGATCGCCGGAGACCGCCGTTTCAAAGCCGAGGGCGGCAAAGGAGCTTTCCAGCGAGAAGAGGTTTCCCACTCCGTAATCGACAATACCGATCATTTACAGCACTCCCTTGGTGGAGGGAAGCAGACCACCGAGACTCGCATCCTCTGCCACGGCTGCCTTCAGCGCACGGCCGAGGCCCTTGAAGGCCCCCTCCAGAATGTGGTGGGAATTGCCGCCGCACAGAAGCCGCAGATGGATCGTGATGCCCGACTCCCGAGCAAAGGCCGTGAAGAATTCCTCCGCAAGCTCGCAGTCAAAATCGCCCACCTTCTGCGCCGGTGTGGGCAGAGAAACGTAAGCACCGCCGCGGCCGGAGATATCCACCGCCGCTGCCACAAGGCTCTCGTCCATGGGCAGCAGGATATCGCCATAGCGGGTGATGCCCGCCTTGTTTCCCAGCGCCTCCGCAAAAGCGCGTCCAAGACAGATACCCACGTCCTCCACGGTGTGATGGGCATCAACCTCCAGGTCTCCGTCACAGTCCACGGCAAGGTCAAAGCGGCCGTGGGCGGCAAACAGGGTCAGCATATGATCGAAAAAGCCGCAGCCCGTGGAGATCTTTCCGGCACCGCTGCCCTCCAGCGTCAGGGAGAGGGCGATCCGGGTCTCCGCCGTATCCCGGCGAATTTCAGCACTTCGCATTGTTTATTTACCTCCGGTCGAGAATATCGGCCACAGCCTCGCAAAGCTTGTCCATCTGCTCCGGCGTGCCGACAGTGATGCGTACAAAATCGGAAATGCGCGGCGCGGAAAAATGCCGCACCAGGATGCCCCGGGCCCGCAGGCCGGAAAGCACCTCCGCACCGGGGATGCCCGGCAGGGAAACAAAGATGAAATTTGCCTTGGAGGGCAGCACCCGTGCGCCAAGAGCTTCCAGGCGCTTGGTCGCCGTCTCTCGTGCGGCGATCACGGCACCCACCGTCTTCTCAAAATAGGCGGGATCGGCAAGGGATGCCACGCCTGCCGCCTGGGTCATGCGGTCAAGGTTATAGGGATTGGTGGAGAACTTGATGGTCTCCAGATCCCGGATGAGGTCGGCACTGCCGATGCAGAAGCCAAGGCGGCCGCCGGCCAGTGCTCTGGACTTGGAGAAGGTGCGGACGACCAACAGGTTGTCAAACTCCCGCAGTAGCGGCAGCGCGCTTTCGCCGCCGAAATCCACATAGGCCTCGTCGATGAGCACCGGCACATCGGGATTGTGGAGCAGGATATCCGCGATCTCCGCAAGGGATAAGCAGAGTCCCGTGGGCGCATTGGGGTTTGCGATGACAACCATGCGGTCGCCGCCGAAATAATCGGCAGGATCGATGGTGAAATCCTGCTGGAGAGGACGGATATCGCAGTCCACGCCGTAGAGCTCACCGTAAACCTTATAAAATCCGTAGGTGATATCGGGGAAGGTGGCGCCGCGTCCCTCGCCGCAAAAGGCCATAAAGGCAAAGGAGAGGATCTCATCGGAGCCGTTGGAAACAAAGACCTGCTCCGGCGCAACACCGTAGGTCTCCGCCAGCGCTGCCTTCAGTTCCCGGCTTTCGGGATCGGAATAAAGCTGCAGCCGTCCGGCCTCCCGTTCCGCCGCCGCCGCCACACCGGGAGCCGGGGGATAAGGAAGCTCGTTGGTATTGAGTTTGATGAAGTCAAAGCCCCGAGGCTGCTCGCCCGGCACGTAGGGCACGAGCTTTTCAAAGCGGGGATGCAGGAAACGGCTCATTTGTCCTCCTCAAAGCGGATACGCACGCTCTTTGCGTGGGCTCCGAGACCCTCGCGGTCGGCAAAGCGGCCGATCTTCTCGTAAACTGCGCCGAGGGCATCCTTTGTATAGTACGTATAGGAATATTTTTTGATAAAGTCATCCACCGACAGGGGGCTTGCAAAGCGCGCCGTACCGGAGGTGGGCAGGGTGTGATTGGGGCCGGCAAAATAATCGCCGAGGGCCTCCGGGCACCAGCGGCCAAGGAAGACAGAACCGGCATTTTTCACCAGCGGCAGCCAGCGGAAAGGCTCCTCCGTGCAGATCTCCAGATGCTCGGGGGCAAGCCCGTTTGCCAGCTCCACCGCTGCCGCGATATCGGAGGTGATGAGGATGCGGCCTCTGCGGTCGATGGACTCCCGGGCGATGTCCGCACGGGCAAGCAGGGGGATCTGCCGCTCAAGCTCAGCCGACACGGCCGCCGCAAGGTCGGCAGAATCGGTGACGAGCACGGCGCTCGCCATGCGGTCGTGCTCCGCCTGAGAGAGAAGATCCGCTGCCACAAAAGCAGGGTTGGATGCGCCGTCGGCGATGACGAGGATCTCACTGGGACCGGCGATCATATCGATATCCACGATGCCGTAAACCTGACGCTTGGCCTCCGCCACAAAGCAGTTGCCGGGGCCGACGATCTTGTCCACCTTCGGCACGCTCTCCGTACCGTAGGCCAGGGCTCCCACCGCCTGGGCACCGCCCATACGGAAGATGCGGTCCACGCCGGCGATCTTTGCCGCGGCGAGAATGGCCGGGGCGATCTTTCCGTCCGGTCCGGGCGGAGTGGTCATGACTACCTCCTCCACGCCGGCAAGCTTTGCGGGAATGGCATTCATCAGAACCGTGGAAGGATAGGCCGCCGTGCCGCCGGGCACGTAAATGCCCACCCGTGCCAGCGGGCGTACACACTGTCCAAGCACAACGCCGTCTTCCCGGCGGGTCTCAAAGCCCTCGCGGAGCTGCTTTGCATGGAAGGAACGGATATTCTCCGCCGCCTCCTGCAGGATGGCGACAAAATCCGACTCCACGGCAGCAGCGCCCGCCTCCCAATCCTCTGCCGGGATCTCCGGGGCGGTCATATCCGCCCGGTCAAAGCGCAGCTCGTATTCCAGCACCGCCGCGTCACCCTCGGATTTGACACGTCCGAGGATCGCCGCAACTGTCTCGGTGACCTGTGCCGCCTCGGCGGTGCGGTCAAAGATCTCCGGGGTCTCTCCCCGGGTCAGATCATAGATTGCGATCATCGTTTATTTCTCCAGTTCGGCTCGCAGAGCGGCGGTGATCTGCTCGATCCGTCCGCTCTTGAATTTATAGCCCGCTTTATTGGCAATAAGTCGTGCGCTGATGGGCACGATCTCACCGTAGACTTCCAAGTTGTTTTCCCGCAAGGTGCTGCCCGTCTCCACAATATCGACGATAACGTCGGACAGATCCAGCAGCGGCGCGATCTCGATGGAGCCGTTGAGATGGATGATGTCGATCTCACGGCCCTGGGATTCGTAATACTCCCGGGCGATGCGGGAGAACTTTGTTGCCACCCGCAGGGTCCGGTCGGGGTCGGGACGGCGTCCCTTGGGACCCGCTACCGCCATACGGCAGCGGCCCATACCGAGATCCAGCAGCTCGTAAACGTCGGGCTCGTATTCCAGCAGGATGTCCTTTCCGACAATGCCGATATCCGCCGCACCGCGCTCCACGTAGATGGCCACATCCGAGGGCTTTGCCCAGAAATAACGCACCCCCGTCTCCTCATTTTCGAAGATGAGTTTGCGGCTGTCTTCCCGGATCTCCGGGCATCCGCAGCCGATCTTTTCAAAAATTCCGTAGGCCTTCTCACCAAGGCGCCCTTTCGGAAGGGCAAT
>JAFYLV010000161.1 GCA_017556885.1 Clostridia bacterium
AGATACTTCTCCAGAACGTCCTCCATCAGGTAAGAGCGCAGATTGCCAATGTGGGCAAAGTGGTAAACGGTCGGACCGCAGGTATACATTTTGACCAGGTCGGGGTTATTGGGAACAAACTCCTCGCGCTTGCGGGTTGCAGAATTGTAAAGAATCATTTCGTTTCTCCTGTATTTTCAGATGATTTTTCAAGCATTTCAAGACGCTGACGCAGTGCGTTCAGTTCGACGGTGACGGGGTCGGCCACATGGATCTGATCCACTTCAGCGGCGTAGTTGACCTTCTCGCCCGCGATGCGGACAACGCGCGCCGGGGCGCCGACAGCGGTAGCTTCGGACGGCACTTCGCTGAGCACAACCGCATTCGCCGCGATACGCGCGCCGTCACCAACGGTAAAAGGTCCAAGCACCTTCGCGCCGGTGGCGATCAGAACGCCGTTGCCGATGGTAGGATGGCGCTTACCGACATCCTTGCCGGTACCGCCGAGGGTTACGCCATGGTAAATCAGGCAGTCATCGCCGATCTCGGCCGTTTCGCCGATGACGATGCCCATGCCGTGGTCAATGACAAGGCGCTTGCCGATTTTGGCACCGGGATGGATCTCAATGCCGGTGCGGCGGCGGCTGTTCTGGGAAATCATGCGCGCTAAGAAAAACAAACCGTGCTGATAGCACCAGTGGGCTTTTCTGTGGCTGCGCACCGCCTTGACGCCGGGGTAAAGCAGCAGAATCTGCAGCGTGCTGCGTGCTGCGGGGTCGCGCGCTTTGTAAGCGGCAACCAGCTCTCGCAGATCTTTGAACATTCAATTCCTTTCCGAGTCGGGAGAATGCTGCTTTATAAAAACAAAAAACCTCTCATGGACCATGCGTCCATGAGAGGCGTCTTTTTCATAAAACGCGGTTCCACTCCCGTTTATATCTCCGCGGCACTATATGACCGCTTTCCGCCGTAACGCAGCGGCTGCGCAGGGGCATTTCCTCCCCTGTCGGCTCCCGGGCGCATTTCAGACGTCTTTGCCGCAACACCGCTTCCAGCTTACACGATGTCTCTCTGTCCGGCTGTCCGGCGTCTTACTTTCCCATTCATCGCCATGAACTATTCATACGCCATTATATTATCACCATGCCCAATGCGTGTCAAGGAGTTTCCGTCCAGCGGCTCACTTTCCACCCCAATACTGTTCGGAAGAGGATGTAGATTGTTCGGTTTGCGTCCTCTTCCTCTTTTTTCTACACAGTGTGTTCGGTTAACAAATCCACTCATTTAGGGGTGTTGAAGTGAGCGTTTTTTCTACAACCGAAAAAGTTCCTCGACAAAAATTTGCTCACGGTAGAAAAGAAATTTTGAGACCGGCCATTTTTTAGAGCATTTTACTCGAAGGAGAAAAAATGAATGATACTCATACTTTCCTAAAACGATGAAATAAAAGTAAAAACCGCCTTGCTATCGCCGTATTGTTGGAGATAGTCAGGGCGGCTTCTTTTGTTGTGAAGTTTAGTCCTGTAGATAGTGCCGCATCGCCTGTAAGGAGGAGTGGAAAATAAGTTTAATCCAATGGAGGAACAAGCATATCCATGCTAACATTCAAAATATGAGCGATGGCACGTAATTCTACATCGGTAGCGGCCCGTTGTTGTCCCTCCAGTTTAGAAAGGCTACTGGGATTAATGTCAACTCCCAATATTTGCATCCGGGAGACAAGTTCGTGCTGCTTTATGTTCTTTGTCTTGCGAAGCGATTCGATGATGGCCCCACAGATATTCTTGTCTCCGTATGGTTGCTTGCGAGGTTTCATCTAATCACCACCATAGTTCTTATTCAGAATTATAATGGTTGATCCGCTTTACTTAATTCTAATTTAGAATTATAATTCCAGTAACACAGCATTTATTTCATTGCAAAAGAGATTGCCAAAGGAACGGCCGTATGATAACCTATTTGCTCGGAGGAATTTTTATGAAAAAAGGCTTGTCTATAGTTATTGTTATCCTGATGCTTCTCGGTTTGCTTACAATGTGCAACGGGGGAGATGATTACGATGCATACGATTTGAGAGATGCACAAAAACGTTACTATAGTGGGAACTATACACGGGAAGATGAGAGGATGGTTCAGGGCTTTAATAAATGGAAGGCCGATCAAAACAAGTACATTGATTAATTTGCAAAGGACGGGAGTAAAAATTCCGTCCTTTTTTGCATTTGCAAATTATTAGTTTTTGTCTTGATTTTGACAGCTTACGTAAATGGATGTGCAAGTATTTCCACAACAAAAAGGGCTCAACGCCAAAATTTTTATACGGTATCCGTTTGCAAGAAAAAGAGCCCGACTATTTTGGAAAAGGGCAGGAAAATTGACGAGCTTTTACAAAGCGAACAGTATTGCTTTCCACCCGCAGCTTTTTCTCTAAGGGTGCAGACTGTAAATCTGTTGTCAAAAAACAAGCCGCACACCGCCTGCATCGGCGGTGTGCGGCTTGCTTTTACGTTCATTTCTCAAAGATAATCGATGGTCTCTTCTGCAGGGCGGAAAGAGCTGTGCTGCTGTTCCTTCGGGCCGATTGCCGCATAGCCGAGCGGCAGGAATGCCACGGGGCGGATGTTTGCGGGCAGGTCAAATGCCTCAATAACTTCAGCATCGTTAAAGTGGCCAACCCAGACAGAGCCGATGCCGAGTTCCCATGCGGCAAGCATCATGTGAGTTGTCACGATAGAGGGGTCAACCTCCCAGGTGGAATAACCGGGACGCAGGGGGTTGTTCCAAACGCGGTCCATGTCGCAGCAGATCAAAAGCGCGGTGGAGGCGCCATACATGCAGCTTGTCAGCTTTTCGGCCTTTGCGACTGCCTCGGGCGTGCGGATCACATAGACCTTCTGCGGCTGGAAGTTGCGCGCGGTAGGAGCCAGTCTGCCCGCTTCCAG
>JAFYLV010000162.1 GCA_017556885.1 Clostridia bacterium
CGGGGTGAAAACGCGCGGCAATACTGACAACAACGGTGTTCTCATCGCAGGTAAGCCCGAATTGTTTCAAATATTCGATTCTGGCGGAAAGATTTGCACGGCCGGCCATAGGATCGGCATCCGCAAATTCCAGGCTGTTGTTGATGGTGAAAATGCGCGAAGGATCAAAGCCGCGGTCAATGAGCAGCTCTGCAAAAACCTCGGTCACCGCGATGCGGTAATCGAGCCGGTGGATGGCATAGGTATTGATCAGTCCGTTGGTGCAGCGTTTGACGAGGCTTCCCAGGTAGTCGTAGCGATAATCACTGTGCACCGTGGTCACCACGGGAATACAGGTAACGCGGCGCAGAATAAGACCGGCAAGGTTTGCCTTGCCGCCGTGACAGTGAATCACGTCGATTTTCTGCTCTGCGATGATCGCGCGGATGGATTTGACGATGTGCAGGTAATTTGAGGAATGGATGACTTCCGTGGGAATTCCTGCTGCGATGGCATCCTCGGAGAAAGGCCCCTGACGGAGACTGACAAGCACCACGTTGTGCCGCTCTTTTAAGGCTGCAAGCAGCGAGATGACATGGGTTTTTGCGCCGCCGATATCACCGCCGCCGGCGATGTGCATGATATTCATCGTATCTTAGTCCTCCAGCAGACCGTTAAAGGTGTAACCGGGTCTTATGTCAAAGGTAACGGCAGGATGCGCAAAGGGAAGCCCTGCTTCGGAGGGAAGCTGCATATTTGCATAACAGGCCTTCAGTGCATCACCAAGGCCGGGCAGATAAAGAAGCTCCTTTTTCTCATCGTAGGTGAGCATTTCACGGCAAATTGTGTGCACAGGAACATTCTCCGCAAGGCCGTTGATGCAGCGCAGATGGGGAACCGAGGTCTCGACACCGCAGAACTTGCGGCCTTCTCCGCGAGCCGTAGCAATGGCGTTCCAAAGCTTGGCAAGGGGGCCGTCGGCAGGAGAGCCGTAGTCCTTAATACTTCCGTCAGCAAAGCGTGCAATAAAACGGCCTTCCTTCATTTCGTCATAGGTGACGGTGGCCTTCTCAAAAACATATTCAAAGACGGGGCCGTAATTCTCATCGCACCCGTGGGTTGCAAGATAGAAGAGCGGCGTTCCGTCTTCTGCAGTCAAGCGGAGCGCGGCAGTATCAAAGCTTTCGATATTGTTGACACGGTAGGTCTCTGCGGTGACGGTACGGGGTTCTGCAGCTTTGTCCGGCGCGTTCCCAAGCAGATACAACATGTTGTGAATGTAATGCGCGGTGGCATTCATAGCAATGCTGTCGAGAATATAATCGCCCTCGTCGGTGCGCCATTTTGCCGCCCAACCGCGGGCAAAATAGGCCTTGTTGCGCGGCCAGCAGATGAGGGTTTTCATATACTTCGGCCGTCCGAGAAGGCCGGCGGCGATATCTGCCTTTAACTGTGTGACGGCGGCACTGTGGGACCACTGGTAACCGATATGGAGGTTCGTTCCAAGCCGAAGTTCTGCTTCTGCCATGACTTTTGCATCCGGAAGAATACTGCAGACCGGCTTTTCGCAGAGCACGTGGCTGCCCTGCTCCATGCAGTAGACCGATTGAGCGCAGTGCAGGTGAATGGGGGTGGCAAGCACAGCGAGGTCGGCATGCATTTCCGCATAAAAAGCCTCGAGGCTTGGATATATGGGTACACCGGCGGCACGCAGCTCGCCGATAAACGGACATTTTTCGGGGAAGGGATCAACACAGGCCACAAGCTTGGCTCCGTGGTCGGGTGCGTCCTTAAGAAGTGGCATGACACTTAAGCGTCCATAGCCGCCAATGCCCGCAAGAACCACAGATACAGTCTTCATAATTTCGCCCTCCGTCGCTCGGTTTATACACGTACACCTATTATATCGCAAAGCTCTTCGCGATTCAACGTAAATGCAACAAAATCCTTTTTATTTTGCTATTCTATTTTTTAGAAATATTTGTTATAATAAAAAGACAGTAACGATAAAGGGTGATGAGATTGTTTAGCTCCCTGGAAAATATACGCGGTCTTCGTATTACCGAAAATGTGCCGCTTGCCAATATGACGACCTTCCGCATCGGCGGACCCTGCCGCCTGCTTTGTGAGCCGGAATCTCCGGAGGCAGCCATCGAGCTCTTCCGGATTCTGCCGGAGCTTAAGATGCCCTATGCCTTGCTTGGTAACGGTTCCAACACGCTTGTATCCGACAAAGGCTTTGACGGAATTGTTATCCGTCCGGTTTCTGCCGGCGGGGCTGAGCGCCTGTTTGGCAACCGTATCCGTGCGGGAGCGGGTATGCTGATTCCCTCCCTTGCCTGCTTTGCCCGGGACCAGGGGCTTGCGGGTCTTGCCTTTGCGCAGGGCATTCCGGGCACGGTCGGCGGCGGACTGTCCATGAACTGCGGTGCCTACGGTGCGAATATCGCCGATGTGTGCGAAAGTGTCGTGTGCGTTCGTCCCGGCGGCGAGGTTCACACGTATGCCGGCAGCGAATGCGAATTCGGCTACCGGGAAAGCATCTTCCGCCATGAGGAGTTGTATATCCTGGAGGCCACCTTTGTGCTGACGGAAGGGGACAGTAGCGCCATCGCGGAGGATATGCGCACGTATGCCGCAAAACGCTCTGCATCTCAGCCCCTTCACATGCCCAGTGCGGGTTCCGTCTTCAAGCGGCCGGAAGGTTATTTTGCCGGAAAACTTATCGAGGATGCCGGCCTTAAAGGTTATCGGATCGGTGGCGCAGAGGTATCTGAAAAGCATGCCGGATTTATCGTCAACGCCGGCGGGGCAACTGCCGCCGATGTCATCGACCTCATTTGTCATATCCAGAAGACGGTCTATGACCGCTTCGGTGTCATGCTGGAGCGCGAGGTCTGCATCCTCGGGGATCCTCGGGGCGTCTGATTTTCGAAAGTAGGGTAGATCATGTCTTTTTCAAATGAGATACGGGACGAGCTTTGCCGCCTTCAGCGCCGCCGTTCCTGTTGTGATACGGCGGAAGCCTACGGTATCCTTGCCTTTGCAAACCGTTTTTCTGCCGATGCGATCCGCATCTCCTCGGAACATGAAGGCTTTGTCCGCCGGGCCAGAGATCTGTTTCTTTCGGTTGTCGGTGTTGAATTCGAAATCGTCTCCGGTGACCGCTGGCGTCTTGAACTGCATGACCGGGATGCCATTGCCAAGGTTTTTTCTTATTTTGGCTATGATACCGAGCACCATGTGACCATGCACTTTCACGGCTGGTTTGTTGAGGAGGACTGCTGCATGGCGGCCTTCCTGCGCGGTGCCTTCCTTTGTGCGGGTGTCTGCGCCGATCCGGCGAAGTCCTATCATCTGGAACTTTCCTCACCCCGCGGCGCATTTCTGCGGGAGTTTCTCATCCGCGCCTCGGAACTTTCCTTCACGCTGCGGCTTTCCCGGCGGCAGAACGGCTTTATGCTTTACTTGAAAGAAAGCGAGCAGATCGAGGATTTTCTCACCTATATCGGCGCTTCTGCCGCCGCTATGCGGCTGATGGAGCAGAAGGTTTTTAAGGATTACCGGAACCGCATCAACCGCCGTTCCAACTGTGAGTTCTCCAATATCCGCCGCACCATTGATGCGGCCGAAGCACAGACCGAGGCCATCCTCCGACTGGCTGAGCGCGGAGAGCTGCAGGATCTGCCGGAGGCACTGCGCAACACGGCGGATATCCGCATCGCGTTTCCGGATCTCTCGCTTGCGGAGCTGTGCGATAAATTCGATCCGCCCGTATCCAAATCCTGCTTAAATCATCGCCTGCGCAAGCTGAGCGCACTGGCAAAGGAAAAGGAAGAAGAGTAAATGAGCTTTGCCCACCTGCATCTGCATACCGAATACAGCCTGCTGGACGGCGCCTGCCGGATCACCGATCCGGTGACGCATCAAAGCCGGCTTTTTGCCCGTGCGGCAGAACTGGGGCAGACGGCAGTGGCCATCACCGATCACGGTGTTATGTACGGCGTGGTGGATTTCTATCGCGCCGCAAAGGCTGCCGGAATTAAGCCTATCATCGGCTGCGAGGTTTACGTGGCCAAGCGCTCCATGACCGACCGGGTCTATGACCTTGACGGCGAGAGTGCCCACCTTGTGCTTCTCTGTAAGGACAACACGGGTTATCAGAATCTCATCAAGCTTGTCAGCGCCGCCTTTACCGACGGCTTTTACATCAAGCCCCGCGTGGACCGCGAGCTGCTCTCCCGTCACTCCGAGGGACTGATCTGCCTTTCTGCCTGCCTCGCGGGTGAAATTCCCCGTTTGCTTTCCCAGGACAATTACGAAGGTGCTTGCGCACTTGCACGGGAATACCGAGATATTTTCGGTGCGGAGAACTTTTATCTTGAGGTACAGGATCATGGCATTCCCGAGCAGAAGGTGTTGAACCGTCTGCTTTTCCGTATGTCCGAAGAGCTGGGGATTCCGGTTGTTGCCACAAACGACGTGCATTATCTCACCCGCGAGGATGCGGAGATTCAGGATATTATGCTCTGCATCCAGACGGGCAGCACCGTCGATGCGGAGAACCGCATGCGCTTTGAAGGTTCGGAGTTCTATTTGAAGAGCGAGGCCGAGATGGCAGAGCTCTTTCCGGATCATCCGGAGGTGCTTTCCAACACCATGGAGATCGCCGAGCGCTGCAACATGGAGTTTGAGTTTGGTAACTATCACCTGCCGAAATTTGAGGTGCCCGACGGGCGTGACAGCCTGACCTATTTCAAGGACCGCTGCCGCGAGGGATTTACAAAGCGATACCCGGAGGCAACCGAGGAGCATCGCGAGCGACTGGAATACGAAATGGCCATGATCGAGCAGATGGGCTTTACCGACTATTTCCTCATTGTGTCGGATTTTGTGGCCTTTGCCCGTTCGGAAAACATCCCTGTTGGCCCCGGACGCGGATCGGCAGCCGGAAGCATGGTTTCCTACTGCCTGTATATCACGGACATTGACCCCATGGGCTATGCCCTGTATTTTGAGCGTTTCTTAAATCCGGAACGCGTGACCATGCCGGATATCGACGTGGATATCACCGATCTACGCCGTAAGGACGTCATTGACTACGTCAAGAGGCTCTACGGCGAGGACCGTGTAGCCCAGATCGTCACCTTCGGCACCATGGCGGCCAAGGGTGCCATCCGTGACGTTGCCCGTGTTTTGAACGTTCCTTATGCCGATGCCGACCGTATCGCGAAAATGGTGCCGAATGCCCCGCATATGACCCTCGACACGGCGCTGAAGGCCTCTCCCGATCTTTCGGAGGCCTATGAAAACGATGCCACCGTCCGCCGGATCATCGACGTGGCAAAGGGACTCGAGGGCATGCCCCGCAACACCTCCACCCATGCCTCCGGCGTTGTCATCACCCGTGATCCGGTGGTATCCTACGTGCCCCTTTCAAAAAATGACGATACCGTCATTACGCAGTTTACCATGACCACCATCGAGGAGCTCGGACTTCTGAAGATGGACTTTCTCGGGCTGCGAAATCTCTCGATCATCGACGATACGGTGGCCATGGTGCGCCGGAATCATCCGGATTTTGATATTCACGATATTGATTATAACGACCCGGATACCTATACCATGCTCTCGGAGGGAAAGACGCAGGGCGTTTTCCAGATGGAAAGTCAGGGTATGACCAACGTGGTCCTCGGCCTGCGTCCCCAGTCTATTGAGGATATCACCGCCGTTATCGCGCTCTTCCGCCCGGGTCCCATGGAATCCATTCCCCGCTATACCGAAAGTAAGCACAATCCCGATAAGATCCGCTACAAGCACCCGCTGCTTGAATCCATTCTGAAGGTTACCTATGGCTGCATCGTCTATCAGGAGCAGGTCATGGAGATTTTTCGTAAGCTTGCGGGATATTCTCTCGGCCGTGCAGATATCGTGCGCCGCGCCATGGGTAAGAAAAAGATGGATGTTTTGCTGCAGGAACGCAAAAACTTCATCTTTGGAAACGAGGAGGCAGGTATTCGCGGATGTGTTGCCACGGGTGTTCCGGAGAATATCGCAGAGGAGCTCTTTGAGGAGATCCTCGAGTTTGCAAACTATGCCTTCAACAAGGCGCATGCCACGGGTTATGCCGTGGTCTCCTTCCAGACGGCTTATCTGAAGTGTCATTTCCCGAAGGAATATATGGCATCCCTGCTGTCCTCCGTACAGGATTCCACATCGGATATCGCCAAATATTCCGCTGAATGCAAAGCCCTCGGGATCGCCGTTCTTCCGCCCCATGTCAACCATTCCGGAGTGACGTTCTCCGTGGAGGGGGACAATATCCGCTATGGCCTTGCTGCCATCAAAAACGTTGGAGTCGGTCTCATTGCGAGCCTCGTGGAGGAGCGCGAACAGAACGGAAGGTTTGCGGATTTCTATGACTTCTGCGATCGAATGTGCCCCCGGGAAATGAATAAGCGCGCGCTGGAATTCATGATCAAGTGCGGCGCTTTGGACGGAATGGGTATGTACCGCTCGCAGATGAGCGCCATCTTTGAGCGCGTATGCGACTCCATCACCTCGGAGATGCGCAGCCGGACCGCCGGACAGATGGATCTCTTCGGCGGCATGGAGGAGGAAGCCGATGCACAACGCATCCCGCCTCCCGATCTGGACGAATTCCCCCTGCGGGAGATGCTTTCCATGGAAAAGGAGACCTGCGGACTTTACCTGACGGGCAATCCTATGGATTCCTATCGAGAGATACTCAAGCCGATCCATACGGCCTCTCTTGGGGATATCCTAGCCGATTACGACGGTGATGAGGAGGGAGATGCTTTTCCCGACGGAAAGTTTGTCTCCGTTGCCGGCATCATCTCCGTTGCGAAGATGAAAACCACCAAGAATAATACCACCATGGCCTATGTTGACCTGGATGACGGTACGGCGACCATGGAACTTATCGTTTTCTCGCGAACGCTGACCCTTTGCGGGGGCTATATTAAGGCAGATAATGCAGTTCTTGTGCGCGGACGTATTTCTGCCCGTGAAAATCAGCAGCCGAAGATCATCGTTGAGGATCTTGGCCCCATCAATGAGGCCACTGTGCAGCACATGCTCACCGAGCACCCCGGCGAGCGGCGTACGGACGTTTCGGTAGGAAAAGTGCAGACCGGTGAACAAAAGCTCTTCATCCGGATCACGGATGAAAACCGTGGCCGGATGCCCCGCGTAAAGGCTGCGCTGCGCTGCTTTGGCGGCGACGTGTGCGTGATCCTCTACGACGAGCCGGCCGGCACAAAAATGCGCGCCTCACGTGAGCTCTGGGTCGATCCCGGCGAGGAGCTGTTAAAGCTTCTGCGCGATCTCCTTGGGGCAAAAAACGTTGTTTTGAAATAAAAGACTTTTCATACAGAAAGGATGCAGAAATATGGAGAATAATCAAAAAATCAAGAGAATCGGCGTGCTGACCTCCGGTGGTGACGCCCCCGGTATGAACGCGGCGATCCGATCCGTTGTTCGGTCTGCGGCAGCCCGCAATATACAGGTGCTTGGCATTCGCCGAGGCTATAACGGACTGATTAACGGTGACGTCACGGAGATGAATGCACGTTCCGTTAACGGCCTGACCTCCCGCGGCGGTACCATGCTTTGTACGGCGCGGTGCGATGAGTTCCGCTATGAGGAAGGCCAGCAGAGGGCTGCCAATGCTTGCCGCTATCTCGGTATCCAGGGACTTATTGCCATTGGCGGCGATGGTACCTTCCGCGGATTGCGTGATCTTTCCAGGTTCGGCGTTCAAACCTGCGGTATCCCTGCGACCATTGATAACGATATCGCGTCCACCGACTATACCCTCGGCTTTGATACCGCCTGCAATACCGCGGTGGAAAATATCGATAAGCTTGCCGACACCATGCAGAGCCATGAGCGTATCTCCGTTGTGGAGGTCATGGGCCGTCATGCGGGTCATCTCGCGCTCTATGTAGGTATTGCCACCGGTGCGGCGGCGATCCTTGTGCCGGAGCATCCCTTTGACTTTGAACAGGATATCATTGAGCGTATCCGTGAGGGCCGCATCGCAGGAAAGAACCATTTCATCGTCATTGTTGCCGAGGGTGTCGGCCACGCCTCCGCCATTGCGGACAGGATTGCCGCCGAGACGGGTATCGATACCCGCGTCACCATCATGGGACATATTCAGCGCGGCGGTTCTCCCTCGGCCCGCGACCGCGTAATGGCTACCCGCATGGGTCATTATGCCGTGGATTGTCTGCTTGCCGGAAAGTCGAATATCGTAGTTTGCTATAAGAACGCGCAGATGATCGATATGAATATCGACGAAGCCCTTTCTATGACCAAGTGTCTGAATGAAAATATGTACGATATGGTCAAGGATATCAGCAAATAATGCCTATATGGGCGGAAATTGTAGGATAATCGGATTATGAAAAAGCAGAAAAAGACCCTTGCCGAGCAGCTTGCCGCGCGAAAGACGCGTAAGCCTCCCGCACTGATCTATCTCATTCTTGCATTCATCTGGAAGTGCCTCTATTTTCGCCGCCTTGGCGTACATATCACGAAAAAGGTGGATCCGAAGAGCTACAAGGGCCCGTATATCGTTGTATCCAACCATGCATCCCGCATGGATTATATCTACACAGGGCTTGCTTTTCTTCCGCACCGGCTGAATTTTGTGGCGGGATACAATGAATTCTTCCGATCTCACCTTGCCTTTGTCTTCCGGCTTCTGCAGGTCATTCCAAAACGAAACTTTACCCCCGATCTGCATACTGTTAAGGAGATTATGCGGATTATCCGTGCCGGCGGACGTATCATTCTTTTCCCGGAGGGCATGAGCTCCATCGGCGGCAACAGCCAGCCCTGTGCCATCGGCGGCGGAAAACTTCTGAAGAAGCTCGGTGTGCCTGTTTTGGTCTGCCGCATCCGCGGCGGATATCTGACCAATACCAAATACTGTCTTGACGAGCGTCGCGGCAGGGTAGAGGTGGAGGTGGACGAGCTATTCAGCCCGGATAAACTCGCATCCATGACCGCGGACGAGATCCAGTCTGCGTTGGATGCAGAGATCCGCAATGACGATTATGCCTGGAACAAGACCGCCCGCGTTGCCTATGAGGGGCACGGGCGTATGGCGCAGGATCTGCATACGCTGCTCTTCAAGTGCCCTCGCTGCGGCGAGGAGCTCCGTATGAAGGGTGAGGGCGATGTTATTCGCTGCGAAGCCTGCGGAAACGGCGCGAACCTGAATGCGTATTACGACCTGATCCCCCTGGATGATACCTGCGTACTGCCCGAAACTCCGTCCGCGTGGTGGAACTGGCAGCGCGAACAGGTCCGTGCCCGCGTTGCGGATCCGGCCTTTGAGCTTCGCGAGAAGGTAAAGCTCGGAACACTGCCGAAGTATGAATACCTGAAGGATCAAAAGACCTCGGAGATCACCGGCGAGGGAGAGATTTTCCTTAATCGCGACGGATTTACTTTTACCGGTAAAAATCACGGTGAGGATTTCACCTTCCATCTTACCCCCGGTGAGCTCCCGACCTACGGTATGTGTACCGATGTGACCCGGTTCTATACCTTCTTCCGTGGCGAATTTTATGAATTCTTCCCGGAGAAGAATACCGTCGCACTTTGGCTTATGGCAACGGAGGAGATCCACCGCCTGACGGGCGGCGCATGGCAGGATTATCCCAAAGCAGAGTAATCGCAAAAAGCAAGTCTCAAAAAAGAGGCTTGCTTTTTTTATTAAATAGGTTTAAAATATTGAAAAGAGACTCCGGAGTATAAAGGGGAGTAGCAGAGGGAATTGCCTGCGGGCATCCCTGGCAGATGGCGTCAGTACGGCAGAAAGTTCTGCCCGCCGCTGCATGAAACTGCGAGACTTTTATTACGGGCTGATTTTCCGTCAATAAGGGTCTCTAATTTTTTTTGTACAGAGGTGCAAAGGTATGGAATTCTTAGTGGAGTACATCTCCCAGGTAACCTGGCAGCAGCTCGTCATGTGGTGCATCGGCGGACTGCTTATTTTCCTTGCGATCTACAAGGAAATGGAACCCACCCTGCTTCTTCCCATGGGCTTCGGCGCGATTCTTGTCAACCTTCCCGAGACCGGTGCCATCGGTCCCCTGACCGAGCTTTATAATGCCGGCATCGCAAATGAGCTCTTCCCCCTGATCCTGTTTATCGGTATCGGTGCGATGATCGACTTCGGTCCGCTGCTCTCCAATCCCAAACTGCTGATCTTCGGTGCTGCGGCGCAGTTCGGTATCTTCTTTACCTTCTGCCTCGCCGGCCTCCTCGGATTCGAGCTGAAGGATGCTGCCTCCATCGGTGTTATCGGCGCCGCTGACGGCCCCACCTCCATCTTCGTTGCCAACGTCCTCGGCTCAAACTACGTCGGTGCGATCATCGTTGCGGCCTACTCCTACATGGCCCTCGTTCCCCTCATTCAGCCCCCGGTCATCCGCCTTCTGACCACGAAGAGGGAGCGTATGATCCGCATGGAGTACACCCCCGGTGCCGTCAGTCGCCTGACCCGTATCGTGTTCCCCATCCTCATCACCGTCACCGCCTGCCTCATCGCTCCCGAGAGCGCTGCTCTCGTCGGTTTCCTGATGTTCGGTAACCTCATCCGCGAGTGCGGCGTGCTGGAGAGCCTCTCCCAGACTGCGCAGAATGCACTGGCAAACCTCGTTACCATCTTCCTTGGTATCACCGTTGCTCTGCAGATGCAGGCCGACAAGTTCCTCCGCAAGGAGACCATCGTCATTATGGCTCTCGGTCTCGTTGCCTTCATCTTCGACACCTTCGCCGGTGTCATGCTTGCAAAGATCATGAATATCTTCGTCAAGAAGAAGATCAACCCCATGATCGGTGCCTGCGGCATCTCGGCATTCCCCATGTCTGCCCGCGTCATCCATAAGATGGGCCTGAAGGAGGATCCCCAGAACTTCCTTCTCATGCACGCCATCGGTGTCAACGTTTCCGGTCAGATCGCATCCGTCGTTGCCGGCGGTATGCTGCTTGGCCTTGTTTCCAACCTCATTAAGTAAGAGAGGAGACTTTATACGATGAATTTTAAGTTTACTCCCGAAGTATTTCAGCAGGCTCTCGGTATTTCCGGCAAGGCCTACGTAGGCGTTTTCGTCGCTGCCATGATTCTGATGATCGTCATGTACGTTCTGGGAATCATCTCCGCAAAAACCAAAAAATAAAAACAGATGAACTGGTTCATCTTTTCCGCAGCCCTGGTGATCGCACTGGGGCTTGCGGGCTTTATTGGCTTTCTGTTTACCTTTGCCCGCGGTCCTAGTGTGGATATCACGAAGCAGATGCTGCATCCCAAGAGTATCTATTACCCCTTCCGGGGTACGATCGGTGATGGCGTCGAATGGCTTAAAAAGCGTGATTTTGAGCATGTGTATATCAAGTCCCGTGACGGTCTACAGCTGCACGCAAGGTTCCTGCCCGGAAGATCCGACCGATGCATCATCATGATCCACGGATATCGCTCCAAAGGGGAGAATGACTTTTCCTGCGCCTGCAAGTTCTATCACGAGCAGCTTGGAATGAGCCTTTTGATCACGACGCAGCGCGGTAACGGCAGAAGCGGCGGTAATTTCGTCACCTTTGGTGTCAAAGAGCGCTACGATGCGCTTTCCTGGGCGGAGTATATTCGCGACCGTATGGGAGAGCATGTCGACCTCTTCCTTACCGGTGTTTCCATGGGCGCAAGTACTGTGCTCATGGCGGCAGATCTACCCCTGCCTGCCTGCACCCGCGGTATTATTGCGGACTGCGGCTTTACCTGTCCGGAGGATATTATCTCCGACGTGATGAAAAAGCGTTTCCACCTTCCGAAATTCCCGCTGTTGTATCTGGTCAAGCTCTACGCCCGTATCTTCGGCTTTCCGCTTGAAACTGCGGATGCAAGGAAGTCACTTGCGAACACGTCTGTGCCGGTACAGCTCATCCACGGCCGGTGCGATGCTTTTGTACCCTGTTATATGACGGAGCAAAACTTTGCTGCCGCGACGGGAGAGAAGTACGTATTCTATTCCGAGCCCGCCGGTCACGGTTGTTCCTATCTTTGCGACAAGGAACCGATGGAGAAAGCCATCGTGGAATTTGTCACGTTGCACTTGACCAATCGATAAAAAGAATCCCGCAGAGTACAAACTCTGCGGGGTTCTTTTGTGTGTATAGATATTATTTGTTCGGCTCCATGCCCATTTCTTCGAAGAAGCGGTTGTCGCCACGGTAGAAGAAGCCGTGATAGCTGCCGCAGGGCAGATAACGGGGCTTTTTCTCAAATTCCATATCGATAACGGTCACGCCAAGCAGCTTATCCGGAACTTCGGAAGGCAGATCGTGAAGGGTGATGCGCCCGTCCTTATGGGTGAATTTGATGGGAGTTCCGTCAGCCAGAAGGCGGATGGATTTGGGGGCATCCAAATAGCCGGCAAAGGTCATTTCGCCGTCTTTCGGCCAAATGTAGTTCCAGGCATAAACGTGCGTCTCATCGGCGGTGGCGGCGGTAACGGCATTGGCACCGAAGGAGGAATAGTCCGCAGGCATGGGCGCGCAGGTACCGATGAAGCGGCGCTTTTCACCGTAAACGGCGACAGCGTTCTGCTTCAGCCATTTGCCGACGCTCAGCAGCGGCTCCAACGCATCCTGCGGAACACTGCCGTCGGGCTTGGGACCGATGTTCAGCAGCAGATTTCCGCCGTTGGATGCACAGTTGCGGATCATCTTCAGGATATCCATGGGCTTATAGGCATGTGCAGCGGACTGGGTCTCGTCCACATAACCCCAGCTGATGCCGTTGAAAGTCATGCAGGATTCCCAGGCGTTCTTGTCAGCCTTGATCTGCTCCTCGGGGGTCATGTAGTCCTCGTTCATGGCGCAGCGGCCATTGATGATGAGATCCGGCTGCAGGTTGCGCATATGGGCATTTCGGCGGACGGAATCCCAGGCTTCATAAGAGGACATGGGCCAGGGGCCATCGTACCAAAGCAGATCGATCTTGCCGTAGTTGGTAAGAAGCTCCTCGTTGAGATCGTAGAGATACTGGGTGAAGCGTCGGCGTGCATCCTCGTCATAGGCGGCCTTGTAGCCGTCGGGATGGTGCCAGTCGGTCAGAGAAGAGTAAAGACCGATCTTGAGATCAAACTCACGGCAGGCCTCCACGAATTCACGCACGATATCGCGGTGCGGACCGTAGTTAACGGAGTTGAATGGGTTGACCTTGGAATCCCAAAGGGAGAAGCCCTCGTGATGGCGGGTGGTGAGAACCATGTACTTCATGCCCGCTTCCTTGGCAAGCTTTGCCCACTCGCGGCAGCAGCCTTCCTTGGGCGCAAAGGTATCGGCGAGCTTTGCGTATTCGTCGCGGTCGATGTCTTCACGAACCTGCACCCACTCACCGCGGCCGATCTGGGCATAGAGACCGTAGTGGATAAAAAGTCCGTAGCGCGCAGAGCGGAACCATTCCATTCGCTTTTCACGGGTCGCGGCGATCTCGCGCTGATAGGCATCAAAAGAGATGTTGGCGTTCATGTAAATAGTTTCCTTTCGTTATTTCTTTAAAAGTACGGCACCGAAGCAGTAGGCACCAATATCATCGATCACGAGCTTACCGTTTTCAAGGGAACCGGTGCAGTTGATAAACTCTGCAGAGCTCCAGGTTTCTGCCAGTTCGACCTCGCCGATAAATGCGGCATCGGCAAACATGTTCCACAGACCGATGGCAAGCTCATTTTCGCTCTTTGCCGTCTGCAGATAGAGATCCGGGCAGCGGCGGATGGCAACATCCATCGGCTTGCGGCGGATCCATGCGAGGCTCTCCAGCAGCTGATCCTGCATGTAGTAGTTGCGGAAGAGCATGGACACCTGACGTGCGCGCTTGCCCTCGAAGGGGAAGACGAGGAAGCGTCGGCCTTCCGCATCCTCATAATGATAGGCGGCGGCGCTGTCGCTGCCGTTGCGGAACTCGGTGAGGGACACGGCCTTCTCATCGGCGCGGAGCTTCAGCGTGCGGGCACCGTTGGAGCCGTACATACCATAGCGGAAGCCCATTCCTTCGCCCTTTGCGGGATAATAGACGGAGCTTGCGTTGAATTCGCCGTCGATGCCGCGAAGGCCGACGTCGAAGCCGCGTTCGGTGAGAAGCTTTGCGGCATCGCCGTCGAGAATGGCGCCGTGCGCAAGCATTTCCGCGGGAACGTTGCGGGCATTCTCGCCGAAGATGATGGTCACGTCTTCCTCGTCATACTGCATGGGGATCGCATTGTCGCAGAGAAGACGTGCGCTGGCGGGCGTGAAGTCCGCGGCAATATACTGCGGACCGGGATACTCAGGCCCGAAGTCGTATTCGGCAAGGCGGTTCATACACTCATAGACGCGGACACCGGCGTGCTTTTTATCAGCAAAGATGCGGCTGATGGAAGCAGCCACGTCCTTGTTGCGCACATGGCGCTCCACATATCCACGCTCATAGAAGGGGGTGACCTCATAGTCTACCATGTATTTCAGAATACCGTCAATGCGTCCGTCGGCGCGGAGGGCGGTGTCCAAAGCTTCCAGATAAGCTGCGGGAACGTGGTGGCGGGGACGGGGGAAGACGTCACCCTCGGAGAAGGTCTCGATGCCTTCGCCTTCGCACCAGGTCAGCTGCATTCTCTCAAGCTCGATGACGTTGGCAATATTGCAGCCGAAGCTGTTGTTATTTCCCCAGTAGGCGGCACCGATGAGCCGGAGGAAGGGCTTTGTGGAGCCGGCAAAGTCGCGGGCAAGGGTGATGGAATCGACACCGTCGATATCCCAGGTGTCAAGCACCGCACAGTGACCGAGGCGAATGGTGGGATCCACGGAATCCACCGCGGCACGAAGCTTTTTTGCCAGCACGCGCAGGCTTTCGCCGCAGGCCTGCAGCCATGCATCGCGGTAGCGGTTCTTACCGCCGACAAAGGCCTTTTGGATGAGCTCCTCACGGGTCAGTTCTTCGCCACCGAGAATCTCGGAGATGCGGGCAAGATGCAGGGGGCAGAAGCAGCCGATGTATCCGGTGCGGTAACCAAGGCGATAGTCGTCATCCAGCATGATCATGTCTACACCGGTAGTCGCAAGATCGGCGACCCAACGGGCAAACTCGTTCTGAAATTCCTCGTCATAGGGACAGAAGGAGTCGGTACAGTAGCTGCCGTTGGCAGAAATGATATACTGATATCCCTTATCATCGACCATGGAGCCGCCGTGTCCGAGGCTGGAGATCCAGACGGCTGGCTCGTAACCTTCGGAACGCAGCCACTCGACCGCCTGGCGGATCTTGGGGATCGAATCGGCTTTTGCATCCTCGGTGGCAACGGAACGGCAGGCCGTAATGAAGACACGGTCAGCGCCGGATCGGGC
>JAFYLV010000163.1 GCA_017556885.1 Clostridia bacterium
CATGGCAATGCGGTGATCACCGTAGGCATCGGCGACTCCGCCGGGAATGGGTTTCCCGCCTTGGAGGATCAGGCCGTCCCCTCCTCGCGGATATCTGCACCGAGGCTTCGCAGCGCCGCCGCGGTGGTATAGAGCCGGTCGCTTTCCTTCGCACGAAGACGGGCAGCATTCACAATTCGGGTCTCGCCCTGCGCATATACTGCCGCCGCAGCAAGGGGCGGCACAAGATCGGGGATCGGATCTGCATCGATAACCGTGCCGCGCAGAAGTCCCCGCGCAGAAAAAGTATCTCCCACGCGGCAAATCTCTGCACCCATGCGGCAAAGCACATCCAAAACGCGCCGGTCGCCCTGGGCGGTATCCCCCAAAAGCCCGGTAACGGATACACCGGCACAAAGCCAAAAGGCAGCGCCGGACCAGTCACCTTCGATGCGCATTTCACCGGGAGATCTGTAAACTGCATCCGCCGGGATACGGAAACCGTTTTCGGTACGTTCCGGACGGATGCCAAAGTCGGCCAGCGCCCTAAGTGTCATCTCCACATAATCCGCAGAGGAAAGCGGGCCATCGATGACGATCTCACTCTCACCGTCAAGCAGCGGCAGCGCAAAGAGAAGGCCGCTGACAAACTGAGAGGAAACATTACCGGGAAGCACATATCTTCCCGGCTGCAGTTTTCCCCGCACACACACCGGATTCGCACCGGCGGGAGAAAGTGCAGCACCGTGAGATGACAGTGCATCGCGCAGAGCATCCATCGGTCGCTCCGGCAGACGACCGGCACAGTGAAATTGCATTTCACATCCAAGCGCAGCCGCAACCGGAATCAGAAAGCGTAGGGTGGAGCCGCTCTCGCCGCAATCCGCCCGTGCCGAATTTTTAAAGTTTCCTCCGCGCACACGTACGCCGACATTTGACCGTTCCGTACAGGCACCGAGGGCGGTGATGCAACGCAGTGTGGCTTCTATATCCGCATTTGTATCTGCGCAACGGATATCCGTTTCTCCGTTGGCAAGTGCGGCGCAGATCATGGCGCGGTGCGCCGCCGATTTGGATGCCGGCGCCCGCACACATCCCAATACCGGGGAAGGTGTAATCCGAGCGATCATAACGCGCCTCCAAGACCGAGGCGGGCATATTCTTCCAGCTTCTCTACCGGCACGGGATTGAGGATGCAGTTTCCTGCCGATTTGGGAACGACCAGCGTTACTGTGTTTCCGCGGCGCTTCTTATCCCCTGCCGCTGCAGCCGCAATATCCTCGGGAGCATAGTCACATCCGGTAGGAAGACCAAACGTTTCGAGCTTATGGAGCAGAAGCTCTGCATCACCCGAGCTGCAAATACCAAGTTTTGCACATGCGCGGGTCATGACCGCCATTCCGATCGCTACTGCGCGTCCGTGGGAAATTTTATAATCCGACAGCTTTTCGATGGCATGTCCGAGGGTGTGACCAAAATTCAGAAGCTGTCGGTCTCCATTGTCAAACTCATCCCGGCAGACGATGTCACGCTTGATGGCAACACAACGGGCGATGATCTCCTCGCGGTCAAAATCCGGACCGTTTAGCAGATTCAAAAGTTCTCTGTCGCAGATCATTCCGTACTTGATGATCTCTGCACATCCGTCAAGGAATATCTCATCCGGCAGAGTATCCAGAAGATCCGGGTCACAGATAACCGCTCTGGGCTGGCAGAAGGCACCCACAAGGTTTTTCCCCGCCGCGAGATCCACGGCGGTCTTTCCGCCGACAGAGGAATCCACACAGGCCAACACCGTTGTCGGGATCTGCACGACCGCAATGCCGCGCAGATAGGTTGCGGCTGCAAAGCCGGCAAGATCTCCCGTAACGCCGCCGCCGAGGGCAACGATAACAGAGGATCTGTCCACACCGTTCTCCGCGAGGAATTCCAGCATTTTTACATATTCCGCCGTATTCTTCGATGCCTCGCCCGCAGGAAATACATACCGGAGAACGCGGATGCCCGCAGCAGCAAGGCTTTCCGCCGCTTTATTTCCACACAACGCATCCACCGTGCTGTCACTCACCAGCACTGCAAGCGGCGCATTGATCACGGCGCGAATGATCCGACCGGCATCCTGCAGAAGGCCGCGTCCCACAAGAACATCGTAGCCGGAGGAAGCAGAAACCGTAATGCATTTCATTTCAATATAACCTCGTATCCTCTGTCAGTCATGAATGATGCTGCGGATCTCACGCACCCGGTGTGCAACGTCTTCAAACTGCTCCGGTGTCAGGGACTGCGCACCGTCGCACAGTGCATTCTTCGGATCGTTGTGCACCTCGATCATCAGGCCGTCGGCTCCGGCAGCAGCTGCGGCCAGGGCCATCGGACGAACGAGACGGGCAACACCGGTAGCATGGCTCGGGTCAACAACAACGGGCAGATGGGAAAGCTCATGCAGCACCGGCACCGCCGAAAGATCCAGCGTGTTGCGGGTCGCGGTCTCATAGGACCGGATGCCGCGCTCACAAAGGATAACGTTCTCATTGCCGCCGGACATCACGTATTCCGCGCTCATCAAAAGTTCTTTGAGCGTCCCCGCGATGCCGCGCTTTAAAAGGATCGGCTTACGGATATGTCCAAGCTCCTTGAGAAGCTCAAAGTTTTGAATATTTCGCGCACCCACCTGGATGACGTCAACGTTTTCAAACAGCGGCAGGTGATGCGCGCTCATAATCTCGGTAACGATGGGAAGGCCCGTCTCCCGTTTTGCCTCCAGAAGCAACTCAATACCTTCCGCGGCAAGACCCTGGAAATCATAGGGAGAGGTACGGGGCTTAAATGCACCGCCACGCAGGAAAGAAGCTCCGCTCTTCTTCACAGAACGAGCGACTTCAAGGATCTGATCGCGGCTTTCCACAGAGCAGGGACCCGCGATCATAGCAAAATTTCCGCCGCCGAGCTTAACTCCGCCGACATCAATGACGGTATCATCAGGATGGAATTTACGGTTAGCACTCTTGAAAGGCTCAGAGACACGCTGAACACGTTCGACAATGTCAAGCCCCTCCAGAAGGCCGATATCCAGTCCGGTGGTATCTCCGATCAGGCCGATAATGGTCTGAAATTCACCAACCGTCACATGAACACCGAGTCCACGGCCGCTCAGCCAGTCGCAAAGGGCATCAATTTTAGTTTTTTCAACTCCAGGGCGGATGATCGCAATCATAGTTATCTATTCCTTTCCGGTTTCTGCATCAAAAAAAAATTCCGCACAGTGATCTCACTGTGCGGAATGAAACAGCTTACTTTTTATTCTCCCGATAAAAAGCGGCCCTTACATTTCTGCAGGCGAAATCACTCGTACTTCAGGCTTGGTAAAGTAAAAGTAAAAGAAATATTCCGCTGCAAAAAAGTTACGGGACATCGGTCAATCTCCAATATCGGTTATGAGGGTATTATACTCCTCGTTTTTCCTGATGTCAAGAGAAAGCTTCCTAGTTTTTTCCTCTACGATCTTTTTCCGGCTATCGGCATTCAACTCCGCCTTCAGCGCTTGCATCCAGGGGGAAAACGCAACGTTTTCCTCACCGTAACGGATGTTTTCCGTGTATTCAAGTTCGATCCAGCTTGAAAGCGGTGCTTCGTTATGGGTGAGCACTGCTTCTAAATTGTCCAGTGCCTTCCAAAGCTTAGCCTCCGGCGTGGACAGTTCCTTCATCTCTGCAAAAAGATTTGAAAAGCGGCTGCGCACCGCCGGCGGAAGCTTTGCAAGGAGCGACTCCACCGCTTTTTCCTCCTCTTGTTCATGCGCCTCGGTTTTGTAAAAAGATGGGATATCCCCGGTGATCGCCTCGCCAAAATCATGGACGAGCCCCATAGCAATTACCTTATTCATATCCGTGTCCGGAAATTCCTCTCGCAGAAGCTCTGCCGCGAGGCAAAGGCGCCAGCTATGCTCCGCAACGCTCTCCTGCCGTCCGTCAGCGCCCCAGGCATGGCGCAGGCGATGTTTCAGCGGCTCAACCAGGGTAAGAAATTCAATCAGTTCCCGTTGGGTCACGTCCCTTCCCTCCTCTTTTTATTCGGTTACGGCATTGATGGGCTTTCCCGCAAGATATGCCCGCAAATTTTCAGCCGCTGCGGCCATCAGCCGAGCCCTTGCCTCCCGGGTTGCCCAGGCAATATGGGGCGTTACGATGCAGTTTTTCGCGCCGATAAGCACATTCTCCTTTGGGGGTTCACAGGACAACACATCCACCGCCGCACCGGCAATCCTGCCGCGCTCCAGCGCATCGCGAAGATCCTCCTCCACCACAAGCTGACCGCGGGATGTATTGACAAGATACGCCGTCGGCTTCATAGCTGCGAGAAAGGATGCATCGATCATATTGACGGTATCCGGCTTCGCCGGGCAGTGGAGCGAAATAAAGTCCGACTCTCTGCAAAGGGTATCCCGGTCACAGAAGCAAACGTCACTCTCCTCTGTTGGATGCGGGGTATTGCAGAGGATCCGCATACCGAATGCTCGTGCAATCTCTGCCGTACGGCGGGCAATCCGACCGTATCCCACGAGGCCGAGCGTCTTGCCCCGCAATTCGATCTGCGGGGTAACGCTATAGGAATAATCGGGGCAGGCAGACCACTCCCCACGCCGAACACTTGCCGCGTGTATGCCAACACCGCGGCAAAGCTCCAGCATCAGGGCAAAGGTATGCTCCGCAACGCTATCGGTCCCATAGGTGGGAATGTTGGTCACGGTAATGCCGTGACGGGCTGCTGCGGAAACATCCACTACATTATATCCCGTGGCAAGAACACCGATATATCGAAGCCCGGGAAGCTTTGCAAACTCCGCCTCACCAAGAGGCGTTTTATTGGTCATGAGGATCTCTGCGCCGGCAGATCTTGAAAGAATTTCCTCCGGTGCCGTGCGGTCGTATACCTTGAGTTCCCCGAGCGCGGCCACCGCATCCCAAGGGTTATCTCCGGGATTAAGGGCATATCCGTCAAGAACAACGATCTTCATTCTCCATTTCCTCCCACAGTATTCCAGACAAGTCTTCCTGCTTCCGCGCGGGTATCCACATGTCCCCGATCCATCAGATACGACAACATGCCGGATACCGTGCTTCCGATCAGATATCGCTGGGACAGTGTCATGCGAAGCTTATGATGTCGAAATAGCTCCGCCAGCAGCTCCTCAAAGGTCATACCGTCTTTCAAAAGCTCCGTGATCTCCGAAAGCCGCGAATCCAGCCGTTGCAAATTTTCCGCGGCAAGGGAAGCAATATCCTCCGTCGGTTCACAGTGGGACGGAATATAGATACCTTTATCCCAACCGCAAAGCCGTTCCAGCGTATTCCGGTAGAGTTCAATATCATAGGCATAGGTAAACACAAAGCGGTCAAGAACCCTCGGCGATGCCACGCAGTCCGCCATAAAACAAACACCGTCCGGCGTACGGACACCCTTCTGGAACATGGAATGTCCTTCAAGGGGTATCAGTTCCATTCCATCGGGAAACGGAAATTCTTCCGCCTCCCGGGCAGGCCAGTCCTCCGCCTTCATAAATCGGTCGCGCATCAGCTTCTGCGGGGGGCGCCCACCGTACATGATCGCCGTGCCGAGCTGTGACACGGTGCAAAAAGCGGCATCCTTGGAAGAACACCAGCATGTTGCACCTGTCTTTTCCGCGATATAACGGTTTCCTCCGATATGATCGGGATGGCAATGGGTGTTGATCACATGACGAACACAGAATCCTGCCTCATTTACACGGTCAAGGATACGGGCCGCCGTTTCCGGCGAGTTTCCGCTGTCAACGAGAATGGCCTCTCCGTCTTTTTCCCAAAGTCCCACACGGACGGGACAGTCGATATAGTAGGTATGCGCAGCAACACGGACAAGTTCGAACATTTTTTACGCTCCATTTGCATCTGAATCAAGAACGCGGCCCATCCAGAGGACGGGCCGCGGCAGATTGCAATCTGTAATTCTTATTTCGCGGCATAGCCAAGAGCCTTTGCCAGCTCCTCAGCTTCCGTCGCAAGATCCACGCCAAAGGCTTCCACATAGAGGAAGGTATCGCCAACAGAAGATGCCAGACGGTACACACCGGTGCTCTTCTGCTCGTAGTAGCTGTAATTTGCGGAAGAAGCGACCTTTTCGGACGCAGAAGGCGCAGCCAGAGCCTTGAATTTGTCGGCAAAGTACGTAACATTACCCTTTGCGGTGTCCTCTTTATCTAGGATGTAAAACTCAACGGTCACGTCCTTCTTGTCGGCGGTAACCGCAGTTTTGATATATTCCTCAGCGGCTAAGTCCTCGGTCATATCCTTGACCTCAAAGCCCTTGTCGAGCATAGAGGAAACAAACTGATCGGAAGTGGCCGCGGTACGGGGCTGACCGCAGGCAGCGAGAGAAAGCAGCATTGCCACACAAAGCAGCACGGCGATAATTCTGCGAAGCTTCATAAATCAAATCTCCTTTGAAGATCGTATAACGTTTAGTAAATTATATATAATACGGCGCACTTTGTCAATGCTTCCCCCTCGGATTTACAGGAAAGATATTGACAATCACCGAAATGAATGTATAATGAAATCAACACAGAAATGGGGTGTTTGCTTTTCTTACCGAAAGCAACAATAGCGACGGCGGTCGATCCTGCCGTGCTATCATATTGCATTTGTCAGCATACCCGCCCGTCCGGTAGGACGGATCGAGCGCGGGCATGCTTTTTTGCGCTTCAATTTCTGTAATCATTTTGTTTTCTCATACGAAAGGAAAGGTACCTCACCGTGGACGACCCGTTATTATTGCAGCTTCTTCTGCAGCTTATTCTCATTGGTCTGAATGCATTTTTTGCCTGCGCGGAGATCGCCGTCATCTCCGTCAACGAGACCCGTCTTGATAAGCTTTCACAACAGGGAGACCGCAAGGCACGCAAGCTTCTTAAACTTACCCGCCGGCCCGAACGCTTCCTTGCCACCATCCAGGTTGCCATCACCCTCTCCGGCTTCCTCGGCTCGGCCTTCGCCGCAGATAACTTTTCCGGGCGACTGGTAAGTTTCATCTATGACGACCTTCGCTTTACGGCACTGCCGACGGAGACCCTCGACATCATCTGTGTGGTTTTCATAACCCTGCTGCTCTCCTTCCTGACACTGGTCTTCGGAGAGCTCGTTCCCAAGCGGCTTGCCATGAAGAATGCTGAAAAGCTCTCCCTTTCCATGTCCGGCGCACTTGTATTCTTCTCCCGTCTCTTTGCGCCCGCCGCCTGGTTGCTCAGCCTCTCTACCAACGGCGTTCTCCGACTTCTCGGAATTGACCCCAATGCAGAAGAGGAAAGCGACACCGAAGAGGATATTCTGCTGATGATCGATGCCGGCGCTGAGAAGGGCACCATCGACGAAGAAGAAAAGCAGCTGCTGCAGAACGTATTTGAATTTGATGACGTATCCGTCGAAGATGTTGCGACCCACCGTACACGTGTGGAAATGCTGATGTCAGAGGACAGTGACGAAGTCTGGCAGAAAACCATTATTTCCTCCCGACATTCCAGTTTTCCCATTTGCGGCGAAAGCATCGACGATATCATCGGCATTTTGAACGCCAAAGCTTACTTCCGTCTCAGCGATAAAAGCCGAGAGAACGTCATGGCTAATGCCGTATTTGAGCCGCACTTCGTCCCCGGCTCCGTCAAAGCGGATGTTCTCTTTGCCGATATGAAGCGGCGCCGCAACCACTTTGCGGTCGTGTTGGATGAATACGGCGGCGTTCACGGCATCGTCACGCTAAACGATCTGTTGCAGGAGATCGTCGGTGATATTTTCCAAGAGGATGACGATACACCTCCCCCCATTGAACAGACGGGGGAAAATACGTGGCGCATCCGAGGCTCCGCCGATCTTAAGGATCTTGCGGATATCTTGGATATCGGCGATCTTCCCACAGACGAATTTGATACGCTCAGCGGCCTTGCCGTCAGCACGCTGGATTCCTACCCGAAGGACGGCGAGCGTTTTGAGTGTACCGTCGCCGGTCTCCACATTCAGGTGCTCCGCTTTGAGGAACGCTGTGTTGAAGAGGCCATCATTACCCGTCTTTCTGTACCGAAAGACGTAAACGAAGACGAAGACGAATAACCGATTTCCCCGCTTTTCACAACATCCGCAGAAATATCTGCGGATGTTGTTTTTTCCTCTTGACAAGCGGGAGAAAATATGGTAGTATTTACAGGCTGATTTTGAGCTGATCGGTCATGCGGGTGTAGTTCAATGGTAGAATCCCAGCCTTCCAAGCTGGTCGTGTGGGTTCGATTCCCATCACCCGCTCCAAACGCACTCCGCGTCAACATGCGCCTGTAGCTCAGGTGGATAGAGCAACTGCCTTCTAAGCAGTGGGTCAGGGGTTCGAGTCCCTTCAGGCGTGCCATATGGTGGATGTAGCTCAGCTGGTTAGAGTATCAGGTTGTGGCCCTGAGGGTCGTCGGTTCGAACCCGATCATCCACCCCATAAAAAAGCACTTGCATTTTGCAAGTGCTTTTTTCTTTTCACATTTCAAGAAATTTTCGCAGTTTTTCAACGTTTCCGTCAAAAAGATATCCCGGAATTCCAACCGCGTTCGCTCCCAGGATGTTTTTCTCCGAATCATCAATAAAAATACATTCCGACGGATCCAGACCGTACGTTTCCAGAAGATGTGTGAAAATTTCGCGTCCGGGCTTTGTTATATGTAGCGGACCGGAGAAAACCAGGCCATCAAAAAGAGAAAACAGAGGACCGATCCATTCATTTTCGTTGTATTCCTGTGCAAATCGGATACAGATGTTGGAACAAAGGTAAAGTTTTCCCCCGGCGGCATGAATATCCCGCACCAATTCCGGCATTCCGGGCACCGCTTCCCGATCGACGATCCATCTCTCGTAGAGCTGACAGGCGATCTCTCCTGCCTTTCCCGGAAGTCGGTTTCGGATATCTGCAATAACCTCTTCTTCTTCAATCGTGCCGTCATCCAAGCGATCCCAGTTTTTCCGGTCAAACACAACCGATAAAATCTGCTTTGCTTCTTCCGCGTTCGGATACGTTTGCAAAAAGCGCTCGTTGGGATAGAAGCGTGCAAGGACATTTCCGAAATCAAAAATATAGTTTTTAATCAATTTTAATGCTCCAATTTGAAATTAAGGGGAGATATGCCGCAGCACATCTCCCCTTTTATCAGCAAATCTTATTTGTCGAAATAGTAGGGCTTGCCGGTCTTGGCGGACTCGTAAATACCCTCGAGGATCTTCGTGACAACGATTGCCTGCTCAGGAAGGACGCAGGGATCGGTATCGTTCAGGATCGCATTGACCCACTGCATAGCCTCGATGACGGCGGGATCCTTGCTTCCGCTTCCCTCGTAGAAGGCAACGCCGCCGGCCTTCAGGTCGGGGGTGGTCACATACTGACGGCCGTGCATGACACCGTTAACACGGATGCCGCCCTCCATATCCACACCGGCCTTGGTACCGGACAGGGAGCACTTCGCCTCGCGTACATCCAGAGTGTTCAGCGCCCAGCTGGACTCCAGAACGATGGTAGCACCATTCTCCATGACGATAAAGCCGAAAGCAGAATCCTCAACGGTGAACTTCTCGGGATCCCAGTCGCCCCAGGCGTTGCCGGTCTCGGTATCGTTGTTGAGCTTGTGATAGGTAGTACCGACGCAGTACTTAGGCGTGTAGTTGTTCATGTTCCAAAGGGTGAGGTCCAGCGCATGGGTTCCGATATCGATAAGGGGACCACCGCCCTGCTCATATTCGTTGAGGAAGACACCCCAGGTGGGAACGGCTCTGCGGCGGATGGCGTGGGCGCGGGCATAGTAGACCTCACCGACGGTGCCGTCCTCGCACAGCTGCTTCATGAGCTGGGAGTCGGAACGATAGCGGTTCTGATAACCGATGGTCAGCTTCTTGCCGGTGCGGGCAGCAGCATCCAGCATCTTCTGTGCCTCGGCGGAGTTGATGGCCATGGGCTTCTCACACATAACGTGGCAGCCGGCCTCAAGGGCATCAACGGTGATAAAGCTGTGGGAACGGTTGGGGGTACAGACGTGGACAACATCCAGCTCTTCCTTTTCAAGTAGCTCCTTGTAATCCGCATAAACGCGGGCACCTTCAGCGCCAAACTTCTTCGCCGCCTTCTCGGCGCGCTCAACAACGATGTCGCAGAAGGCAACCATCTCCACCTCGGGAACCTGGGCGAGAGAAGGCATATGCTTTCCGTTGGCGATACCGCCGCAGCCAATGATACCAACTTTGAGTTTGCTCATAGTAACATCCTCTTTTCTTTATTCACAATGGGGTTATGTAAAAATTATACAGCTTTTATGACCGTAATGCAACAGATTTTTACTCACAGAGCGATATTTCTCCAAAGTATTCCGGTCTGTGGAAATCAGGGCCTTCCGTCCCAATGGGATTCCAGCTTCCCCAGTGCGGGATTTCCGTCTTGTCGCCGCACTTATAGAAATTTCCACGGATGCCGCCGTTCCTGTAAATATCAAAGTCGGGCACAAAGCGACGGATGAAGGCAAACGGAATGTCAAAGCCCACCTGCCAGCGGGAATCCGCACCGCGTCCGAGGGTCTGCCGGGTCTCAACACGGAAATACGCATTGTCCGGCGCATCCGTGATTTTTTCGGAGCTCTCCCTCGTCCCTGCAGGCGAGAAACCAACATACATGGTGCCGTGTGGATTGAATTCAAAATTGAAATAGGCAAGGCTACCCGGAATGGGCGCAAAGAAGAACTCCAGGCAGGAATCCAAACATACCATATCGTTTCTTGCGCTTCCCTCCGCCCGTATCTTCTCCTCCCAGGCGGTGAGGCATATGCGCAGCGCATCCCCGCTTACCGCAACGAAGGCCTCTGCGCGGGGCGTATAATCCGACTGCCAACGATATTCTCCGATGACGGCATGCAGACCGTGTTCTGCCGCTGCAAAGATATCGGCATCCGCCGCGATTTTTCCAAGCTTATAGGTTTTATCCATACATATTTCCTTTCCGCCCGAATACGTCCGGACCGGTACTTTTCCGGATCCATTATACATTATCATTTCTTTCTCCGCAAGGTTTCTTTTGACATATGACCGTAGCTGTCGTATAATGAATACATATTTTTACAGAAAAGGATGGTACTCCCGATGGCCTTCCGCGAAATCGACCCAAAAAGCATTCCCGACAACCTTTTTAAGCTTATCGGTGATGACTGGATGCTTCTCTCTGCCGCCTGCGGCAAGGATTTCAACACCATGACCGCCTCCTGGGCGACTGCCGGTGTTCTTTGGAACAAGCCGGTCGTGCAGGCTTTTGTCCGGCCCCAGCGCCATACCTACGGTTTTATGGAAAAATCCCCCTATTTTACCTGCTGCTTCTTTGATGAATCCTACCGCGATGCCCTCACCTTCTGCGGTAAAAACTCCGGTCGTGACACCGATAAAATGGCAGCAACCGGTCTCACACCGGTGCTTTGCGAGGACAGCCGCGTCTGGTACGAGGAAGCACGTCTCGTACTTGTATGCCGTAAGCTCTATGCACAGAATATCGATCCCATGGATTTTTACGATGACAACATCGATTCCACCGTCTATGGCAACCGCGACTATCACCGCGCTTATTTCGGTGAGATCGTCCGCTGCATGGTAAAGGAATAAGCTTATGAAATTCAAAAGCCGTGTTGGGCTGTGGTTTTATCTGCTGCTCACAGCCTGTGCCACGCTGGCTGTTATCGGATCCGTGCTCTGGAGCAGTTCCCGGGAAGGTACGCTCTTTTGCCTAATGCTATTTGGCTGCCTTGATATCGCACTTCTGCTACCGCTTCTTTTTTTCACAGATTACACGGTGTCGGAGGACAGCCTCACCGTCCGCTGTGCATATCTCATGAAGGAGCGCATCCCTCTCCGCTGCATCAAGCTCGTGCAGGAGGCACGGGACTTTACCTTCGGCCCGGCTCTTTCCTTTGACCGCATCGAAGTCCGTTTCCGCATTGCCGGAAAGGACGGACGGCTGCTTCTCTCCCCGAAAGACAAGGCGCAATTTATCCGTCTCCTGACCGAAAGAATCCAGTCTGCCAACAAGTAAGGAGTATATATGGCCTATTTCCAGCCGCCACGCAACCGCGTGAACGACCAATACCGCGTTCCTCGCCCGAAATCTCTGCGTGAGGTACCGGGTTATGTCCGGACCGTGATCAAAAACTTTTTCACCCGTCTGTTTTATATCTATCAGCTTGTCTGGGAGGCCCGGCCCTCCATCCTCTTTGTGATGGTCTTTATGTCGGTCTTCAACGGCGTGATGCCCGTGCTGGGTGCGCTGCTCAGCGCGAATATTCTCAATGCCCTGGCCGAGGCCTATGCCGGAAAGCTCGCGGACTTTACCCGCATTCTAACACCGCTCGCAGGTTACTTTGTGTGGTTGTTCCTTAATTCCGTCGCATCACGGCTTTCCAACATGGTCACCCGCATCTCCGGTGAGGTTGTCTC
>JAFYLV010000164.1 GCA_017556885.1 Clostridia bacterium
AAGAACGATGCAAAGGCACCCTGCAAGTCGGGATATGCGGCATCCGTTACCTGCGATAGACCGTTCATGGCATCTGTAAACCCACCGTTGGTTTTGAGAACGGCAAGCACAACGGCGACGATTCCGACCAGCATGATGATGCCCTGAACAAAATCGTTGATGGCAGTTGCCATGTAACCGCCGGCAATGACGTAAATACCGGTGAGGATCGCCATAAGAAGAATACAAACGGTGTAATCCATATTGAAGGCCATAGAGAAGAGGCGAGAAAGTCCATTGTAAAGACTTGCGGTATACGGGATGAGGAAAATGAAGATGATGGCAGAGGAAAGTACCTTTAGAGCGTTAGAATCAAAGCGCTTTCCGAAAAACTCCGGCATGGTTGCGCTTTGCAGATGCTGGGACATAATGCGTGTGCGACGTCCAAGCACGATCCATGCAAGCATGGAACCGATAAACGCGTTTCCTAATCCGATCCAGGTTGCTGCAATGCCGTATTTCCAACCGAACTGACCGGCATAGCCGATAAACACCACTGCGGAAAAATACGAGGTGCCGTAGGCAAATGCCGTAAGCCAGGGGCCGACGGCTCTGCCGCCAAGGACGAAGCCCTGTACGTCGGTGGCGTTTTTTCGGCAATAGAGACCAATACCGATCATTGAACCGAAGAAAACGACGAGCATGATGATTTTGAGTGCCATGGGAAAGTTACCAGCCTTTCTGATGATTTGGCTCCGGGCACTAAAAAAGCCCTTTGAGCCATTTTTTTGGCTCAAAGGGCGACATGAAAAACGATGACGCGGTACCACCTTTGATTCTACGTCTGTCTTACAACAAACGCCTCGGAGAGTACTAACATACCCTCTGCGCGCTAACGGGCGCACCCGATCCGGTCTACAGGGAAAGAGGTTCCTTTCGGCGGATAGCTCATGAGATGTATTCACGATCTGTTCGTTTCTGCGCCTCTCACCGACCGGCAACTCTCTGAAGAAACGGCTCCAGTGCTACTTCTTCTCACTCAAACGCTTTAGCATAGTATAGTACTACTGCGGTGATTTGTCAATACTCAATTTCTGCGACAACATCTGCCGGTTCACGGCCTTCGTGCAGAACCGTGTAATTCCCGGAGCGGAGAACGGCGGCCAGCTCGTCGTTTGTACGGATGGGTGTATCCGTCAGAATACCGCCGGTAGGAATATGGATCGGCTGATGAAAATCCGTACCGGAGATATGGCGAAGGCCATAGCGTTCTGCCCACTGAAGCGCAATGCCGTTGCGCGAATCATGGCCGATGTGACCGTTATATACTTCCACACCGTCCAACCGTTCGGGGTCAACAACGCGCACGCCGTTGCGGAACGGATGTGCCTGGAAGAGAAGCAACCCAAGCTCCTCACGGATTCGCGGTCCGAAGTCCTTGATGGAAATGTCCAGAATATCGGGCATGGCGCGGAGCTGCTCCTCTGTGATTCCGTAGATCAGATAATCGTTGTTGTCGTGGCCGCCGCAAAGCTCAACGCCCCAGAGGACATCGATTCGTCCTCGGGCAGCTTCGCGCGCGAGATCTATGGCGCTCATAAAGAAATCGATCTTCTTCTGCCAATCGTCGGTTTGAACAAAGTTTTTATTCTTCTCCGAGAATGTGGAAGCGCTCAGGTGGTTTGTGATCGTTACGGCAGTATAACCGTACTTGATATATGTCTCGACGGTCTCTGCGGCGGTGACCCGTCCGCAGCGGCTGACCTCGGAGGTGTGGCAATGTAGTTCTGTTTTAAATGCCATGATCGGTTACGCTCGCTTTCTGTAATTCTTTCCATTTGACAAGGCCGGCTTTGCCTTCTTCTGTTACGGGTTTCAGCCATTTCATAGACTTCATGTGTCGGATACAGAGAAGAACCTTGATATAATCCTCAAAAATATAGCTTATCGCAAAGCAAACCGGGAACGGAAGCTTTAAGAGAAAAGCTGCAATAAAAGTTGCCGGCAGAGAGAATCCCCAAAGGGTCAGCAAATCAAATTTCATGCCGACGGCAGTGTCTCCGCCGGGGCGGAATATGCCGACAATGATGATATAGGGGATATTGCGGAAGGCAAGCTCGCAACCGTAGATGAGCATGATCCACTTGGCACTGTTTACCGTTGTGTCGGTAATGGTGCCGCCAAGGTTAAAGACCTGGATGAGCGATGTGCGGGCGAGGATGATCGCCACTCCAACGAATATACTGAGAAGGGGAACGACGATGGCAAAACGCTTTGAATCCGAAACACCTTTTTCAATCTCACCGCTGCCGACGGCTTTACCAACCATAACGCAGGAAGCGTTGCAGAGACCGATGAAGAAGGTAAAGGCAATGTTTTCAAAGGTTCGCAGAATCGTAACCGCGGCATAGTGCTCGTAGCCGAGATTGGAGTAGATGATATTAAAGAGCACCGTGCCGAGCCCCCAAAGGGATTCGTTGAGGATTACGGGCACAGCCTTTTTGTAGAACTCGATAATATCCCGGAAACCGAAAGAGAAAAGCTCGCGGGGGAAGCTGAAGAGGGAACACCGCGTAAGAATGCAGATAACTACCAGTAGCACGGGCGCAGCCCAGGAGGAAATGCAGGTGGCGAGGGCAGCACCGGCAACACCCATTTCCGGCATGCCGAATTTGCCGAAAATGAAACCGTAATTGAGTACCGCGTTCAAGACCGTTGAGATGCCGGAGACGAGCAGCGGCAGGCGCACGCGTTCGGTTGAGCGGAGGGCGGTGCTGAGGATGGTGTTCAGCGCGATGGCAACATAGGAAAATGCGGCGATGCGAAGATAGGAGCTTCCGGCCGTTACGACGGCATCCGTGCGGTTGAAAATGCGGATAACGGAAACCGGGGCGAGGAAGGCAATGCATGCAAAGATCAACGCGAAAACAACCCCGGAGAGCAGAACAAGGCCGAGAATTCGGCGAATGCCGCGTTCATCACGGTTTCCCCAATACTGGGAAAAATAGACGGATGCTCCGGAGGCAATACCAAAGAGAACCATATTCATCAACCAGCTCCACTGTCCGGCCATGCCGACGGCAGAGAGGGCGACGTCGCCCAACTGGCCGACCATGATGGTGTCGACCAGGGAGAAGGAGCAAACCAGTAAATTCTGCAGAGCAATGGGTACGGCAAGGCGCAGCGCAGCCGACCAGAAGCGGCCTTCAAAGAGCCAACGCAAACCGTTTCGGATACGCATAGCGCATATACCTCCGTGTGTTATAGTTTAGATAAAAGGGCTGTACATCCGCGCAGAATGTCGGACCATGCGGCGGAAAAATCACCGGAATACCAGGGGTCGCTGACCTCGCCGGGACGGTCGGTGTGATCCAAAAGGAGGGAGATCTTTCCTGCGGGGTCCCCGCCGCAGATGCGCAGCATGTTCGTGCGGTTGGCATAGTCCATGCCGATGAGAAGATCGTAACTTTCATAATCGGCGCGGGTCATCTGCCGGGCGCGTTTTCCTTCGCAGCCGATGCCGTGGCGCGCAAGCTCCCGCCGTGCGGCAGGGTAGACGGGGTTTCCAAGTTCCTCCGTGCTTGTCGCCGCAGAGGCGATGGAAAATTCGGCGGCGCGGCCGGCCTTGTCAACAAGGTCTTTCATAATAAATTCTGCCATAGGGCTCCGGCAGATATTGCCGTGGCAAACAAAAAGGATCTTGATCATGAAATCTCCTCACTTTAACCGAGGTATTATATCACGAATACGTTTGTTTTGCAACTTAAAGCATGGGACGTATAACAGCCGTCCCCAATGTCAGAAACGGCTGTTGTGTTATTTTGTCTTATTGAAATTTATGCGGATCATTTTGACGATCTCGGGCGTCAGCAGGAAGACGGCGATGAGGTTTGGGACGGTCATAAATCCGTTGAAGGTGTCACTGATTCCCCAAATGAGGCCGAGATCCACTGTTGCACCGAGGATGGCTACCAGGGCATAGGCAATATTGAAGGGAAGCAGGATCTTACTGCCAAATACGAATTCTGCGCAGCGCACACCGTACAGTCCCCATCCGATGATCGTGGAAAAGGCAAAGCAGCACAGCGCTACAGCGGTAAAGATCGAGACCCAACTTCCGTATACCGAAGTAAATCCGTTGATGGTCAGCTCCGCTCCGGCATCCTGTCCGAAGGGGATGCTCGCATTTCCGAGCAGAATGACCAGTGCGGTCATGGTGCAGATGACGATGGTGTCCATAAAGACTTCGAAGATACCGAACATACCCTGCTGGACGGGTTTGTCCGTGTCGGCACAGGCATGAGCAATGGAGCCGGTACCGAGACCTGCTTCATTGGAGAAGATTCCGCGGGAAACACCCTTCTGCATGCTCAAAAAGATGCTGCCGATGACACCTCCGGTAACTGCGCCGGGGTTGAAGGCGCCGTGAATGATGGAGGCGAAGACGGCGGGTACCTGATCGATGCGCAGAGCGATCAGTCCGATACCGAGAACGATGTAGATCATCGCCATAACGGGAACAAGCTTTTCTGTGACCTTACCGATCCGCTTGACACCGCCGATGAGGATGAGCGCGACGATGATGGAAATGAAGATGCCGATGATGAGATTGCTGCCTGCAGTACTGTCAGCACTTAAGAGGCCGTAATTGATCAGCGCAGTGTTGATGGCAGCGGTGATGGTGTTGACCTGGGTGGCATTTCCGGTTCCGAAAACTGCGCAAACGCCGAAGATGGCATAAAGATAGGCAAGCCACATCCATTTTTTGCCCAGACCGTTCTTAATATAGTACATGGGACCGCCGACCAGATCTCCGTGTGAGTTTCGTTCGCGGAAATGCACGGCAAGCGTCACCTCGGCAAACTTCGTTCCCATACCGAGCAGTGCAGAGACCCACATCCAGAAAATGGCTCCGGGTCCGCCGATGGCAATGGCGCCGGCAACACCTGCAATATTACCCGTGCCGACAGTCGCAGCAAGAGCGGTGCAAACAGCCTGGAAAGGTGTCAGAGAGCCTTTCGCGGCAGTGGTTTTCTTGAAAATTCGGCCGATCGTACACTTCAGCGCATATCCAAACTTTCGGATCTGCAGAAAGCGTGTACGGATTGCAAGGTATAGGCCGACGCCGATGATGCAGACGATCGCAGGAAGTCCCCAGATGAAATCGTTGAGGACTTTGTTTATATTCGTGATCAACTCAAGCATAACTACCGCGGATAATTATTATAAGAGTCCCATGAAGAAGATAACGGCAAGTGCGGTGAGAGTAACCAGTGTATCAATGGTAATGCCATAGAACATCGGTCGGAGACCGGCTTTGCGGAAATCCGCGAGGCTCGTATTCAGGCCGATCGCGGCAAGGGCACTGACCATTAAAAATTTGCTGACTGTCTTCATCATCCCGGAAATAACTGCGGGTATGAGTCCAAAGCTGTTAATAATGGCGAGGAGCAGGAAACCGCCGATAAACCAGGGAATGATTTTGGCAAGATTTACCTGCGTTGCGTTATTTGCGGCCTTCATTTCCTTCTGTTTGATGCGGGTACCGATATAGGCAAAGACCAGAACTGTGGGAATGATCGCGATGGTTCGGGTGAGCTTGACCATTGTGGCAAAGTCACCGGCGATCTCGGAAAAGGCATAACCGGATGCGACGACGCTTGCGGTATCGTTGACCGATGTCCCGGCCCAAATGCCGTAGGCAATATCGGACATTCCAAGAAGTTTTCCCATAATGGGATAAACCGCAACCATAACCATATCAAAGAGGAAGGTAGAGGACAGGGCAAAGGCTATGTCTTTGTCGTCAGCGTCGATGACAGGTGCAATGGCAGCAACGGCAGAGCCGCCGCATATTCCGGTTCCGGCAGAGATGAGGTTACCGAGTTTCCAGTTCAATCCGAAGAGCTTGCGTAGAAAATAACCGCCGCCAAAGCACATGGCAAAGGTGAAGATCATCACAAAGAACGTCATCTTGCCGACAGAGAGGATGGTCTTGACGCTTAATGACGCTCCTAAGAGAATGATAGCCGCTTTCAGGACCTTTTTGGATGTAAACTTCAGTGCGGGCTGTATCCATTTCGGATGAAAAAAACTGTTGATGATCGTTCCCATGAAGAGAGCAATGATGGATGCGCCGAGGATCTCACCGGGTATGAGCGTTTCTAAAGTAACGGATACGGCGGCAATGGCAAAGCAGATCGCAACGCCGAGTATATTTAAAGCAACGGGTTTCAATTTTGTGGACATAGCAGAGCCTCGATTTAAATATTTTTTTAAAAAAGGACATCGCAGATGCTGCGATGTCCTTTTTGGTGATCCATCGGAGACTCGAACTCCGGACACCCTGCTTAAAAGGCAGGTGCTCTACCGACTGAGCTAATGGATCATGCTTAACAAGCCTGTATATTTTAGCAGATGGCGTCCAAAAAGTCAACACCTGCACCTGAAAAATCTGCCCTGCAGAGATTTCTGCAGGGCAGATTTTTCAGTTATTGGGTATCTTGGTGCCGGAAATCGAACCGGTGTCTGTTTTTGTATCAAAATAGGCCTCGAAAATCGTGCGGGCTATCGGCGCTATGGAGTTACCGGAGTTACCGTGTTCAACAATGACAACAACCGCGATCTCGGGATTCTTTACCGGTGCAAAGGCTGCAAATACGGCGTTGTCGGAGCCATTCGGAACCTGTGCGGAACCGGTCTTGCCGGCCACCTCAAATGTCACGTCGCGGAAGGCGGAGGATGCGGTACCGTCTTCGGTAACGTTGAGCATTCCCTGCACGACGGCATTGCGGGTGGAGGCGCTCATTTCGACCTTAGAATAGCCTTCCGGACTGTTTTTATAGACTACCTCAGTGTTGTCGTGGGTCGTGACTTTATCCAGGATCGTGGGACGGTACACGGTTCCGCCGTTTGCGATGGCGGAAATATAGGTACAAAGCTGCAGCGGAGTGACCATGGTGTAAGACTGCCCGATGGCGGTCTGCAGGACGTCGCCGGGATACCAGATCTCGCCGGAAAGTTTCTTCTTTGTCTCGGCGCAGGAGACCCAGCCGTTGACCTCGCCGGTAAGCTCGATTCCGGTTTTGCTGCCAAAACCGAATTCACGGGCATAGCGCTCAATGGTTTCAATGCCAAGCAGTCTGCCGACTTCAAAGAAGTAACAGTTGCAGGAGTTTGAGATAGCGCCGGCAACGTTAAGATCTCCGTGACCGCGACCGTATTTGGTGTAATACCAGCATTTGGGTCGGTAATCCGTATAATAGGT
>JAFYLV010000165.1 GCA_017556885.1 Clostridia bacterium
ATCTCCGGCCTGCAGTGCCTTTACGACCGCAGCCGTATCCTGCCGCAGAACGGGTTCGCGGTCAAAGGCCGCAAACACCGCACCGGTCGGCGCACCCACAGGCGGCTTCACAATGACGATCCTGCACGCCGGCATGGCCGGCAGGGGCTCCATACGCTCACCGATACCTCGGCAGAGGGCGCATCCCCCCATCATGGTAAAGGGAACATCCGCACCAACGCGCACCGCCGCCTGCAGAAGCTGCTCCGTCGGGGTTTTGAATATCTCACCGAGCAGGCGCAGTACCGCTCCCGCATCCGATGAGCCTCCGCCGAGCCCCGCCTCCGAGGGAATGCGCTTATCGATATAGATCTCCGCGCCCGTATCCCGGCCGGTGACGGCATTAAAGGCAAGTACCGCCTTGCCGGCAAGATTATTTTCGTCCTCCGGCATGCCGGGGATGCTGCTGCGAACTCGAATTTCTCCGGTCGGGCGCAGATTCATATAAACATCATCGCAGAGGGAGACGGTGTGCATCACCGTTTCCAGATCGTGATACCCGTCCGGACGGCGAAGGCCGACATCCAGGGAAAGATTGATCTTTGCCCGTGCCTTCGCGCTGTATTCATAGCCTTCCATACCGGTCCCGCTCCTTTATCTTTGCATATAACTCTACAGAATACAATTATACGGTTTTTCTCGCCTGCGGTCAACCCTTGCAAATGACTTCCAGATAAGGTATAATTGATACGTTCATTCTTTTTGAAAGGAGGACGGACATGCTCTTTAACTCCATCGACTTTCTCATCTTTTTTCCCATCGTAGCCCTGCTGTATTTCCTCCTGCCGCACAAGCTTCGCTGGGCGCTTCTGCTCGCTGCAAGCTGCCTGTTTTATATGGCCTTCGAGCCGCGGTATATTCTCCTCTGCGCCTACATCATCGGGCTTGATTACTGCACCGGTTTATTGCTTTCGCGCACCGAGGGGCGAAAAAAGACAACCATTCTGATAATTTCTCTGATACTGTCCTTCCTGCCGCTCTTTTTCTATAAGTATTTTAACTTTTTCTCCGAAACGGCCTCCCGCATCGGCACATTCTTCGGCCTTTCCTACGGTCCCAAGGTGCTGGATCTTCTGCTGCCCGTCGGCATCTCCTTTCTCACCTTCCAGAGCTTTGGCTACTGCTTTGACGTTTACCGCGGCGGTCAGGCACCCGAGCGCCGCCCCCATATCTTTGCCCTTTTCGTCATGTTCTTCCCTCAGCTGGTTGCGGGCCCCATTGAGCGCTCCGCAAACCTTCTCGCACAGTTTGACGAGGTGCACCGCTTTGACGGCGAAAACCTTACTGTCGGATTGCGGCACATGCTGTGGGGAATGTTCAAAAAGATGGTGGTTGCCGATCAGCTGGCATTGGTCGTCAACACGGTTTACAACAATCCCGCGGCCCACGGCGGCGGGGCGTATCTGCTCGCCACCGTATTCTTTGCCTTCCAGATCTACTGCGATTTCTCCGGCTATTCGGATATTGCCATCGGCGTGGCACGCATTCTCGGCTTCCGCCTGATGGAAAACTTCCGCCGCCCCTATTTTTCCCTTTCCGTGCCGGAATTCTGGCGGCGCTGGCATATTTCCCTCTCCACCTGGTTCCGGGATTATCTCTACTTTCCCATGGGCGGCAGCCGCTGCAAGCCTGTGCGGCGGGATCTGAACCTTCTCGTCACCTTCGGTGTCTCCGGTCTTTGGCACGGCGCCGGCTTTACCTTTATCGTCTGGGGACTTCTCAACGGCATCTATCAGGTCATCGGTCTGCACACCAAAAAGCTCCGCGACAGACTTTGGCAGTTTCTGCATCTCGACCGTTTTACCGGCCTTCGCCGGGCCGTTTCCATGCTGTACACCTTCGTGCTCATTTGCATCTCCTGGATCTTCTTCCGCGCAAATTCCATGGGCGATGCCATGACCATCCTCTGCGGCATCTGCGCAAACCCCATCGACGGTCTTCTCTCCACCGGAAAGACCACCGAGATCCTCATCGGTCTCTTTGCCATTGCGGTGCTTCTCTTTGCGGATATCTGCATCGACCGCGAAACACCCTTCCGCCGTGTCTTTACCCGCCGTCCCGCCATACGCTGGGCGGTCTACCTGCTTTTATGCATTCTGATTCTCGGATTGGGGGTGAGTGCCAATGAATCGCAGTTCATCTACTTCCAGTTCTGAGCGGCGCGCCCTTATCAAGCTCGTCGGCTTTCTCGCCCTGCTCCTTGCCGTCACCGTTGCCGGCTATTTTACCATCTCTGCGCTTCACCACCGGGAGCAGCAATCCTGGCGCGTGCAGGACAATATGGTGACCGATTTCTTCTCGCAGGAGAAAAACAGCCTCAACACCCTCTTTATCGGCTCCTCCCGCATGATGTGTTCCGTCATCCCTTCGGTGATGGAAGAGGAGCTTCCCGGCATGACCTGCTTCAATCTCGGTGCCTCCTCGCAGATGCCGGACACCACCTATCACCTGCTTTGCGCCGCGCTGGAGCGGCAGGATCCCGACTATGTGGTGATGGATATCTACTACGGCTTTGCCGCGAAAGAGCACGACCACACCCAGTCCACCCTCATTTTTAAGCCGATGCCCCTCTGCCGGCAGAAGGTCCGGATGTTCTTTGACTTATTCACCAAGGAGGAGCGGGAGCTGCTCCTGAAGACCTGGTTCAACCCCTTCTACCGCATGAAGAACGCCGGCATCTACAACCTGCAGCTCTCCCTTGGGCTGACCGAGGAGGCGGTGGATACCTCCGGCACTTATGCAGATCGGGGCTATTTCAGTCTTGGCGACCGCGTTGTGGACGTTGCGGAAATGACTGCACAGTACACAGGCGCTCCGGAAACCTACGACGGACTCTCCGAGACGCAATGCGAATATATTCGCAGCATTGCCAGGATCTGCAAAGAAAAAAACATTCAGCTTCTTTTCGTTTCCACCCCCATGGCACCTTCCTACATCCCCTTAAATCCCGTACTTGACCGCGCCTCTGCCGACGTCAAAGCGCTGTGCGATTCTCTGGACGTTCCCTTCTGCGATCTTTCCGCCTCGGCAGAGGCCATCGGCCTTACCGATGCCCATTTTGCAGACCGCATTCATTTCAACCGGGCAGGCGCGGAGGCCTACAGTAAATTCTTTGCCGACTATCTTAAGAATATCGGTTTTTACACCACCGAGAAAGGAAACTGAATTATCATGCGCATCTACACCCTCGGCACCGGACACGGTGATTCCACCTTCTGCCGTTTCAATTCCTCCACCGCCTACGAGACGGCGGACGGAACGGTTTATCTCGTGGACTGCGGCGCTCCCGCAGAGGCGCTTCTGCGCCGCAAGGGCATTGCCCTTCCCCGCCTGCGCGCCGCCTTTATTACCCACATGCACGATGACCATGCCGGCGGTCTTTCCGCCCTGCTTAAACAGATCATCAAGCCCTATAACTATTGCAAAGAAACCTTTACTCTCTATTTGCCGGAGGAGGCTGCCATCGAGCCTTTGAAGGCATGGATGCGTGCGGTGCACGAGGATGCAGACAGTCCCCTGCTCTGCTATCGCTCCTACGATGCGGGAAAGGTCTATGAGGACGATAATCTCATCGTGACTGCCATCTCCACCTGCCATCTGCGCACCCGCGGCCGCACGGAGGGCGACCCCTGCAGTTACGCCCTTATCCTTGACTTCAAGAAGGAAGGCAAACGCATCCTGCATACCGGCGACCTGCGTGCAGACTTCTCCGACTATCCCGCCATTGCAAAGGAGGAGCGCTTCGACCTCTGTCTCTGCGAATCCACCCACTATCCGCCCGAGGCCGCCGTGGATGCCCTGCGCGCATCGAAATTTGACCGGCTGATCTTCATCCACGTGGCAGACCGCTGGCACAACGTTCCCGGCTTCCAATGGCAGTACACACGCGGAGAGGAGAAATTCCTTTCTGCCCTTGCCCCGCTGCCCTATCCTGCCGTCATCGCCCACGACGGCGATGAGTTCCTGCTGTAAGCCAAAAAAAGAGACGGAGAAAGCTTTTCTCCGTCGCTTATATTTTTATGATACCGTACGCGCGGCGTAAGCCCCACCGGTAATGCGCAGAAGCTCATCCGGTGCGCACACCAGTTGCAGCCCGCGCTTTCCACCGGAAAATGTAATGGTGTCAAAGAGCTGGGCAGTCTCTTCCACAAAGGTCGGGAAGCTCTTTTTCATACCCACCGGCGAACACGCACCGCGGATATAGCCCGTTACCTCCGTGAGGCGTGCCAGGGGAAGCATCTGCACGGATTTCTCACCGGCTGCCCGGGCAGCCGCCTTGAGATCCATTTCCTCCGCCACGGGAATGACGAAAACCAGCGGGCTGCCCGACGCCCCAAGGGCCACCAGGGTCTTAAAGACCTGTTCCACCGGCCAGCCGATCATTCCGGCGATATGCACACCGTCCATAAACTCCGTGCATTCGTACCGCAGCGCATCAAATGCGACTCCTTCGCGCTCCATAATGCGCATGGCATTGGTTTTTTCTTCCTTCATGCTTCCATCCGCTCCCGTTTTCTGCGGTCATGCGCACGAACGATCCAATAAACCAACGCAAGCGCCGCAAATGCTATAAAGAACCCAAGCGTTATAGGCCAAAACACCGGAAAAAGCACCTGCGTCAGGCAAATGAGGATGCTGCCGTAAATATGCGCACTTTCATACAGACGGATACCGAGAAGCAGCATTCCGAAAAGCAGAAATCCTGCCGCAGCCATATCCCGAAGCGCTTTTATGATATTCATAGGATCCACTCCTCAACTCGTTTCATCCCGCATATTATACCTTTTCTTACCCGTTTTGTCAATTTATCCTCGCTTTGGTTTGACAGACGGGCAGATATTTGGTATAGTACATCTATATATCCCGTAAAGTTTTCAGGAGGTATTCTCCATGCTCTTCTATCAGCATATGCCGCATCCCGAGACCCTCGGCATGGGCTACATTTTCCGAACCGACAGCGGAAAGCTGCTGGTCATCGACGGCGGTCTGGATGCCTACAGCCACGGCACCGAAGGCAGCCTTTTTCCCGCTCTGCAGCGTCTTTCCGGCTCTCCCCGTCCGCACGTCGATCTCTGGATCTTTACCCACATTCATTCCGATCACGTCGGTGAATTCTGCCGGATGGTCGAAAATCACAACGGTGAGTTCTCCGTGGGGCGCTTTGCCTTCAATTTCCCCTCTGCCGCCTTTTTAGAGCGCCACGGCGTGGCCAAGGATCTCAGCTGGTGCCGTCGTTTCCGGCAGGCCTTCTGCCGCTTTCACCGGGACGATACCGCCTATGACCGGCGCCGTCCCGTCTGCCGCGGCGACGTATTCGACGTGGATGACATCCACATCGAGATCCTGCGCGTACCTAACGAAAACATTACCGCCAATGCCCTCAACAATTCCTCCATTGTTTTCCGCCTGACCACAAAGGGGCAGACCTGGCTCTTCCTCGGCGATCTCGGTGTCGAGGGCGGAAACGAACTTGTATCCTACTATGGCGATGCGCTCAAATGTGACATCTGCCAGATGGCCCATCACGGACAGAAGGGTGTCGGCGACAACGTCTATGCCCTTGCAGCTCCCAAAATCTGTATATTCTCCTCCGCCGTCTGGTGTTGGAACAATACGGAGCCGGAGCGCATCCTGCATACGCGTTCACTGCCCGAAGTGCGTGCGGCAGAGCATATCGTTGCCTATCTCACCGGTAATTCCGAATGGGATCTTCCCATGAATCATGTTGACGAAAGGCGGTAAGAACATGAAACTGCACATTCTCTCTCCCCATCCCGACATGCTCACCATGGGCTTCGTCTTTGTCTCTGACAGCGGTAAGACCATCGTTATCGACGGTGGACTTGACGATCCACTGGGCCGCGACGAGCGCTATGCCGGTTATCTTTTCCAGGAGCTGCAGCGCATTACCGGCAAGGGGCGTCCCTATGTGGATGCCTGGATCTTTACCCACGTTCATTCCGACCATATGGGCGAATTCTGCCGGATGGTCGAAACCTGGAACAGTGAATTCGGTGTGCGTAAATTCTATTTTAATTTCCCCTCGGAGGATTTTGCCGAGCGCCATTTTAACCACATCGATATAGGCTGGTACCGCCGCTTCCGCAATGCCTATAACGCGTTTTTCTATGACGATATGGCCTTTGCCCGCCATACGCCGGTGTGCGTCGGCGACCGCTTTGAGCTGGACGGCATCGAGGTTGAATTTCTCCGCGTACCGAATGAAAATATTATCCAAAACCCCGTCAACAACACATCTATCGTCTTCCGTGTGAAGGCCGCGGGCCAGACCTGGCTCTTCCTCGGCGATCTCGGTGTGGAGGGCGGAAACGAACTCGCCGCCATGTACGGTGATGCACTGAAATGCGATATCTGCCAGTTGGCACATCACGGGCAGACGGGCGTCGGTGAAAACGTCTATGACCTTGCCGCACCGGACTTCTGCATTTGCACCGCCCCCAAATGGAGCTGGGAAAATCTCGGTCGCGGCGGTCCCGGCACCGGTCCCTTCCGCTGCGCAGAAACCATGGCTA
>JAFYLV010000166.1 GCA_017556885.1 Clostridia bacterium
GCCGGTTGCTGAGATGACTCCGCCGGTGAAATGTGAGCCGGCACCGCAGCACTTCACACCGCCGCCGGAACGGAAGGAGCCTGCGCGGCAGAGCTTTGTACCTCCGCCGGCGGCACCTTCGGTGACCCATACGGCGGTGTTTTCCCAGCAGCCGGTCCTCCGCTATGAGACCGCACAGCCTGCGGAAAAGCCCGCAGCACAGCCGGCGGAGATAAAGCCGGCAGAGCCGCAGAAGGAGACCCCGGCGGCGCAGAGCTTTGCGGAACGGGATTTCCGCATCATCGGCGAGTTTGCGCGGCTCTATATCCTTGTGGAGTGTGGCGAGGAGCTTGTAGTCGTGGATAAGCATGCGGTGCACGAGCGCATGCTCTATGAAAAACTGAAAACACAGGAGAGCGACAGCTCCGCCCAGGTGTTGCTCAAGCCCGTGGTGGTCAATCTCTCCGGCGAGGATATGGCTCTTTATATGGAAAATGCCCCCCTCTTTGCGGCGGCGGGCTTTGAAACGGAGATTTTCGGCGAGATGAGCATCGTCGTTCGCTCTTTGCCCCTGGCGTTGGAGCGGGAGGACGCCGTGCCCGCCGTGACGGAGATGCTCAATGCCATGGCCTCCCGCCGGGATGCCATGGAGGAGCGCCGCGACCGGGTGCTTCACACTGTGGCATGCCGGGCGGCCCTCAAGGCAGGGCATAAAAATGCCTTGCCGGAGCTTGAGGTGTTGGTGCGGCACGCGCTTTTTGATCCTGCCATTCGGTACTGTCCTCACGGACGGCCGGTGAAATGGAGCCTTAATACCAAAGAACTGGAAAAGCGCTTCGGACGAAGCGGGAATCTCGCATGAGCGCGCCGAAGATCATCGCGGTGCTGGGGCCCACGGCCTCCGGCAAGACCGCCCTCGCGGTGGAGCTTTGCCGCCGGCTTGACGGCGAGGCGGTGTCCTGCGATTCCATGCAGATCTACCGCGATATGAATATCGGCACCGCGAAACCGACGTCGGAGGAGATGCGCGGCATCCCCCACCATATGCTGGATATCTGCGCGCCGGAGGAGGATTACTCCGTGGCCCGGTACGTCCGGGAGGCGGAGGAATGCATCAATGATATCCTTTCCCGGGGCAAGGTCCCCGTTATCGTTGGGGGAACGGGCTTGTACGCCGATTCCCTCATCTCCGGTCTGACCTTTGCGGAACGGCAGGAGGATATGGAGCTGCGGCGAAAGCTGACGGTCCGCTATGAGACCGAGGGCGGCGAGGTGCTGCACGCGGAGCTTGCAAAGATCGATCCGACGGCGGCGGCACGCCTGCATCCCAATGACGGGCGGCGCATCATCCGCGCACTGGAGATATATGCCCTCACCGGCGAGACCATCACCGAGCACGACCGCAGAACGCGGGAGACCCCCGACCGCTTTGATGCGCTGCGGCTGGTGCTTTTCCCCGAGCCGCGGGAGCTATTGTACACCCGCATCGACATGCGGGTGGATGCCATGCTGGAAGAAGGCCTCCTCTCCGAGGTGGAGGAGCTTCTCGCCCGCGGGCTTTCTCCCGAATGTACCGCGCTGCAGGCCATCGGCTACAAGGAATTTGTGGGAGCGCTGCGGGGCGAATGCACCGTCGCAGAGGCGGCGGAGGAGCTCAAACGCGCCACCCGCCGGTATGCAAAGCGCCAGCTGACGTGGTTCCGCCGCAATCCGGCGGCGCAGTTTCTGTCCTACACGGATGCGGAAGGCTTTGTCGCCTGTATTGACCGGGCAGAGGCGCTTGCAAGGGAACACTTGCAGAGAGAATAGAATAAAAAGGAGCAGATGCAAGGGCATCTGCTCCTTTTTTTGCAAATAAAAAACGGATTCACTCCAAAACGCAAAAGAAGTATTTATTGACAAAAAATGAAATGTATGATACATTCTAATTAAGGTTAGAGGAAGGTTTCTTCCGTATAACCGATAAAGAATACATGAAAATGCTGAAATGAAGGAGGAACAAAACATGACCAAAAGATTTAGAATTCCGGCAATTGTGCTCGTGCTGGCCATGTTGCTCTGTGCCTGTGCGGAACTTCCGCCGGCGTCCTCCGAATTGCCGCCGGTATCCTCCGAATCGGCAGAGCCGAGCACAAGCCCTGACCCGACACCGACGGAGACGGTGAGCCCGTCCTCTGTGCCGACGGCAACGCCGATTGCGAAACCTACGGCAATTCCTACAGTTGCGTCGCAAGGTTCGGCACCGGATTATTTACGTGCTACTTCGTTTGATACGATGGATGGATTGCGTAAGTTTCTCCTGACGGAGAAGGATGGTTATGAGAAAGGACATTATGAATCTCTTTTTCAGTCTATCCGCGCCCAGGGATATTTTCTGAAACCCGTTTTTTCGGATGAAATCCAGTTCCGTACCAAAAGCGGAGCGGTAATTGCTCTGGCTGTTACAGAATCCTCATTTGAGACACCATCGGTTGCGTATCGCTTGTTTTACCGTGATTCGGACGTGTTGTTGTATATTCACGAAATTGAAGAAAGCAATAGTCAAACTGTGCGAGAGCATCTGTATGCGCATCAAAGCGGAAAAGATCTTCGCCAGTCATCAGGCTTGACGCTGGATACGATAAAAGACAAAGGATTTAAAGAAACAAAAGTTACAACGAAGAGCGGCGCAATCACAACCTGGGGCAGAGTTGTTGATCCGCGTTACCGTATTTGGTTTATGCTTGACGATACCCACCTTGTGCAGGTGGAATGGTTCACAAATGATGCCGCTGCCGCCGAGGAATTCGTCTCCAAGCTGGAATTTGAAAAGGTGGAGCTGCAGCCCGTGACGGAGGATGCCGAACCTCCGGAAAATGCATCGGTGCTTTTTGATACTTTAGGTGATGCTTTAGATGTGATTTGTAATGAAGATGCAGAGACATATAAAGAAGGTGTGTTTGCGGAACTGTTTTCCTCTGTGCGGCAAGAAGGCTATGTTTATGCTCCCGCAATGCAGAATGGCGTCACGTTGGGAAACGGATGGAACGCAGCGTTCAAAGCAAAGACCGATACGCAAGCTGGCGGAATGCGATACCGTGTACAGTACAACGGGACAACTGCGCTGATTTATGTTGTTAATATGCAAGAATCGGAGGGGAAACGTGCGCGTGCAGATCTTGCAAAGGCATATAACGGTGTTATCGGTCAAATGTCGCAGGCAGAGACCGTTTTGCATAAGTTGAATATTTACGGAAAAGAAACAACCGCGTGCGGAACGGCGGTGCAAAACGGATTAAAGTATACCATTTGGTTTATGCTGGATGATACCCACTTTGTTTCGGTGGAGTGGTTTGGTGCCGATGCAGCGGCTGCCGAAGAATTCGTCTCCAAGCTTTGGTTTCAAAAGGCGACGCTTCGGCCGGTAACGGAGGCGCCGAAGACCACGCCCGAAGCCGGAAAAGTGACCCCGTAAAAACGAATAACATAAGGGAGAGACCGCGGTCTCTCCCTTATGCATTGTATAGCAAAAATGTAGAATTTCCCGACATCTTCCCAAAGTCCGGCGCAGCAAAAACCTCCGTTTTCGAGGGCGGCGCATAGAGATAGACGATAAGAGGCACGGTGCTTACAACGCGATCCGATCAAAGGTGGAAAAGTTGGAATCGTGGAAATTGTGGGCACCCCCCATGGCGGTGCGGGAAAGCAGCAGGATCTCGTCCCCTTCAATGAAGAAATCCACGTACTGAAATCCGACCTTCGCGGGATCCTCGTGGGTGTAATCGTAGATATCCCGGTCAAGCTCCCAGGTGATGCCGTCGGGGGAGCGGAGCAGGGAGAGCAGGTTGCGCCGGCCGGTTGCCTCCGCCGAGATGCGGGAGGCCACGGAGTAGTACATCTGCCGCCCGGCGTGGTAGCGGATGATAAACTTGGAATGGTTTGCGGGAAATTCGATGCAGCGGGCATAGGTGAGGGGCGCCTCGGGGTCTTCGGTGTTTACCTTATAGCAGACGGCGCGGCCCCAGTTCGGACAGGTCTTGGTCATGTCATAACGCATGACGTTGTAAAGCCCGTCAGATAAGGGCACAAGGCAGCCTTCAATGTTGCCGGTGGAGGGGCCTTCCGCCACGCCGGGCCAGGTAGGATCGTATTTCACCGGCTCGGAGAAGCTCCACACGTCGGGATCCAGCAGATCGGCACCGACGGGCGCGCTCATGACCATGGGCGCGTGATATCCACGGCGCCAGGAACCCCATTCCAGCGTGTTCCATACACGCCCGGCATATTCAATGACCGGCTGGGGGTTTTTATGCACGCCGGCCTCGCCGCTCTTGCCACCGCCGCCGTAAAGCAAGGTGACCGGGCGGGAGAAGGTGCGGCCCCCGTCGTCGGAGCGGCCGATGAGCAGATCGCCGTATTCCGTGGAGACGGAGAGCATGTACAGAGCGTTTTCGTGGACAAAGAGCTTTCCCCAGAAGCAGGGAAAAAGTTCGCTTACGTATTCCCAACTGCGGCCGTCATCCGTTGAGCGGTAGATGAGGGTCAGATTCTGCGGGCAGCCACCGGCAAAAAGATCCATGGAGGCAAGCAGCGTGCCGTCCGGCAGCCGCACAAGGGAGGGGGAGCAGAGATAGCGGCCGGAGAAGGCGTAAGCCTCGTCCTCCGGGTGGAGATAATTAACGGTCGTTCCGACGGACATGGCACACCGGGCAAGGCGGACGCGGCTCTTTTTCTCTCCGGCAGCAACGTAGAATTCGTATTCCTCACCCTCGGTCAGCCCGGAAAGGCGGAATGTGCAGCCGTCGGTCTCGCCGGCAGAGCGGAACTGTTCCTCGCCCCGCGTACGGAAATGGACAGAATAGCGGTCTGCACCGCAGGGAAGCCAGTCGAAGACGATGCAGTCGCGCTCCGGTGCAACGCGGCAGATATAGATATCCCCCACAAAGATAAAGGGCGGACGGTAGGGGGCGTGGCTCCAATGGACGGGCGTTTTCATGAAAACTCCTCATTTCTTCGGACTTTTTTGCCCGATAATGCAGATTTTAACCGACGGAAGGTAAAGACCCAGTTGCAGGTTTTGCAGGCCGTGTCAAATCGCATACCCGTCAGCAGGAAACAAAGGGGTTTGACGGTGGCAACGGTCTTCATAGTGAGGAAACAGACAACAAGATTGACCGCGGTCATCCAAAGGGTGTCTGCAAAGGTCACAGGCACATAGTACCGTGTCATGGCGGAGAGAAGAAGATTATGCATCAGGTAGATCGGCAGAGAAAGGGGTACAATGGGGAGCGAGGCAAGAAGTTTGCTTGGGCGACGGACATTCTGTTTGAACAGAAGAAAGAGAATGGCGGCAAGCAGAACTTCAAATCCGGCGGACTGGTTCATGAACGTGGAGTCAAAAGCACCGCCGATGGAGGTAAGCCGAAACGTGCCGAAAATGATCGTGAGCAGCGTAACACCTCCTGCACCGAGAAGCAGCGGTACAGGAATGCGTTTTTCGCTCTTACCCAGGTAATACCCGAGCAGAAATGTGTTGAGATGTCCACCGAAAAAGGTAAGCTTTGTAATGATGTCCAGATTCAGCAGTTTATCCAGCGATGCGGGAAGCAGCGCCTGCAGGATGACCCGCAGGGAGGGCAGGCAAATCAGAACAAATATCAGGATGTGACCGCTGCGGGAAAGAGAACGCAGCCCCGCACAGAGCAGTGGTGCAAGAATATAAAGTGCGATCAGGGTGTACATATACCAGAAGTGGATCCATGCCGGAGTGTGCAGCGACGAAAGAAATTCGCCCGGAAGGACAGTGAGATCCTTTGCAAGAAAAGCTTTCCAAAGGATGGCAATGACCGTCCATGCTGCGAGCGGGATAAGCAGCCGCGGCAATCGGTGACGCAGGAGGACGGACGGAGATTCGGTTTTTGGATTGGATAGAAGAAGATGGCCGGACATCATAAAAAACAGAGGAACTGCAGTGAAACCAATGGAAGTGAGCACATTGATCAAATGCCAGTCGGTGCCAAGTGAACCTCGCAGCGGTGCGGAGGCAACGTGCATATAAATAACACTGATGGCGGCAATCAGCCGTAACCAGTCAAAACCGTGAATATGTTCCGCTTTAGCCATGATGATGACCTCCGTTGAAAGCTTCTGCTATGATTATACCAAGCCGCATGCCCTTTGTAAAGTCGGCGCGCTTGACGGAGGGCTGACGAAGAGGTAAAATATAGAAAAAAGGAGGCGGGAAGATGTTTGATGAAAGATGCGAGGTCCTCATCCTCGGCGCAACGGTCGCCGCGGCGGGGATCTTGGCGGCGGCTGGGCAGAAGGCCGTCATCGTGGAGAGCCGACCGGATGCCGGTTATGAGTTCTTCGGTGCGCTGCGCACCGTCCGCGGAAAACACATCTCTCCCGTGACGGAGCAGGGGATCGCTCTGCATAAGCGGTTTGCCGCGCGGGACAGTCTGCGCGCCTGCACACCGCTGTTTTATGCCTGCCTCCAGGGCGGTCGGGTATATCTTTCCGCCCAAGTTCTGGATATCTCGCGGCAGGAGGATGGCTTTGCCGTTACAATTTGCGATGCCTCCGGCGAGCGGCGCATTTTCGCGCAGCACCTTGTGGACACCCGGGCGGAGGCGCGGTATATCACCGCAAAGCGGCTGAATGTGCTTTTTATGTCCGGTCGGGTGGCAGGGATCGACCTGCCGGCAGAGGCGGATATGACCGAGGCAAGACGGCAGCTTGCGGAAAAGCTTCCGGAGCTTGCCGCAGGGGAGGAGATCGTCGCTGTGGCGGATGAATTTGATCTTACGCTGGCGGATTTCCGAACGCTTGAATATGATGGCATCCTGCGGATCGCATCGGCAGGATATGCGGATCCCATTTCGGCCTTCGATGCAGGAGTTCTTCTGGGAGAGGAGCTGATGGGAAGATGAAACTTGCCTATTTATATGAGAAAAATGCCTGTACGCGGGATGTCGCGGATACGGTGTTCGACGGAAGCTTTGACGCGATCGTCTGCGGTCTCGGCACGGCGGGCAGCATTGCCGCGGCGCTGCTTGCGGAAAAGGGCTATCGCGTGCTGGGTCTGGAGGCCTTCAACTGTGTCGGCGGCATATCCTCGGCCGGCGGTATCGAGATCCACTATTTCGGTCTGCCCGGCGGTCGCGGTCATGCCCTTGCCGTGGAAGCGGACAAAATGGCTGCGGAGTACCCCATGCCCCTGGCCGATGGGCGGCGGATCACGCTGGAAAAGCTGCTTTTGGAGCGCGGGGCGACGGTTTGCTATAACAGCGCCGCGGTCGGCGTTTATATGGAGAAAGACCGCGTGGTCGGTGTCCGTGCCGCGACACCGGAGGGCGTGCGCTCCTACGGCTGCCGCGTGCTTTTGGATTGTACCGCAGAGGGACACGTTGCCCGCATGGCCGGTTGTGACGGATATTTTGGCCGAACCTCCGATGGGCAGGCGCAGCCCTTTACTTCGGTGGTCTCCATGACCTTTGGCGGCAAGGTTGGTTATATCAACCTGGACACCGGGCGCGTCGACCCGCGGGATGGACAGGCGATGTCTGCCGCGATCATCGATGGCCGCGCAACGCAGCGCCCGGAATATCCCTGGATGCATAAGGTCATCCGCCCCATGCCCCTGCCGGGCATCCGCGAGGGCTGGCGCCTGGATGCGATGGAAATGCTTACGGCGGAGGACTTTTTTGCCGGGCGCTATACGGCGGAGCCGGGATATTATTCCTATTCGGACATCGACAAGCATGGCGAGGATGTGGCCTTTGAAAGTGAACTGCGAGGGGACTGGAAGGTAGGCGCAAACGTTGGCGCGTGGAATTTCTCCGTCCCCGTGCCCTGGAAAGTCATCCTGCCAAAGCGGGTGGACGGACTTGCCGTCGTTTGCCGCGCCGTGGGTGTTGACCGGGAGATGGCCTCCTGTGTACGTATGCTGCCGGACATGTACAAGCTTGCAGAGATCGGCGCTGAGGCGGCGGATATTGCCCTTTCCCGGGATATCCCCCTGCGGGAGATCCCCTACGGGGAGCTCTCGGCGCGGCTTACGGCTTCCGGATGCCTCGATCCTGCCCATGACCGTGGCGTGTGGATCGACGGAAAGGCCGATTTCGACGGGAAACCGCTCCAGCCGAGAAAAATCGAATGGATCACCGAACCGGAGGCGCTTGCCGAGCCTCTTGCGACCCTGTGCCCGGGCATTGCCATCTGGTCCGCCAAAAAGATGGGGTATACGTGTGTCCCTGTATTGCGCAAGCTTCTGGCGTCCGCGGATGAAAACACGCGCAAGCATGCCGCATTTGCACTTGCTGCTGCCGGCAGCCGTGAGGGGCTATCAATCCTGCGCGAGACCGTTTGGGAGCGGGATGCCGTGATGCTTCAGGATTGCCGCAAGTATAATCAGCACCGAGGCCCCATGGCCATCTACCACCTCGGCAGGCTTGCGGATGCAGAGTCTGTGGAGCTGCTTGGCGGGATTTTGACCGATCCGTGCGAGGTGGAGCGGGAGATCTATGCGCCGAGTGACCGATATCCCGCAGTCCGGGGCTTCCGGGTGCTGTATTTCCACTTTATGGCCCAGAGCGTCGCAGCACTCGTCCGTATCGGAAATGTCCATGAGAGTGAGCGCGGACGTATTGCGGAGATCTTTCGCACGGCTTTTGCCGATGGAACGTATGCCGCTCGCCTGACAAATCGGCCGCCCTGCTCGGCCGAGGCAAATTACGTGAGAAATCTTAAAAACATTGCCGAAAAAGCCATCCAAGGCTGGTCGGACGGAAAAGAATTTGCGTTTTAAGAATACAACCCGGGGGTGTTATATATGATCCGTTTTGACCGTCTATGGAAGAAGATGGAAGAAAAAGGAATGACAACGTATATGCTGCGGGAACGGTGCGGAATTGACAGCAAGACCGTCCGGCGGCTGAAGGCAAACGAAAATGTTGAAACGAAGACCTTAAGTAAGCTTTGTGCTGCATTGGAATGCAGACTCGAGGATATTGCCGAATACATGCCGGATTGAATGAACAAAACCCCGCGTTTCCCTGAAAAAGAGGAAACGCGGGGAATTTTTATTGCAGATCGTGCAGGATGCGGGAGATCATATACCAGTCTACGGCAGAACGCTTTTCCTCCGGCACAAAAAAGTGGATCTCGGAGCCGACGTAGACCTCAAAATTGACGCCTGCGCCGAAAAGCAGCCGATAAATGCGCCGGATGGAGAAAAAGAGACGAACCGGCTCTCCGTCCTTAGTGCCCTCGTAGGTGAGTCCTTCACGGGTGAGGGTACAGACACCGTCACCACCGTGGCGGGTCAGGCTGCCGCCGTTTCCGGGCAGACGAAGCTCGACCTTTGAGGTAAGCGTATAGTCCGGATCGGCAAGGATCTCTTCTTTGAGAAGCTCCTGCTGCCAGTCGTACCACTCGGTGAGGTTTTGGAAACGGAAATCTCCGGTAAAGGCATATCGGTCATCCACGGAGGTCAGATAGCCGCAGTGCTCGCAGAAAAGATGATTCTTTTTGGCGATGAGAACGTGCCGTCTGCCGCAGATGGGGCAGGTGGTCAGGATGTTTTCCAACCCCTCCGCCATGCGGCGGGATCGGTAGTGAATTTCAGGTCGAGTTTCCAGCCATTCAAATTCGTTGTAGGAAAGCTTCGCCTCAATGCCTTGCTGCAGTTCTTCAACGGTGAGATGTTTGACCTGCTCTGCCGTGTAGAGGATATCCAACTCGGCCTCCACCACAGCGCCGCGACGGATGCCCTTGGCCCATTTGGGATTTGCGAGATAATCGCCGAAGAGCTTGACAGTGTAAACGCTGACGCCGGCTTTTTTGATAAAGGCATAGGTGTTGTCCTGAATGTCCTCAAACCGCCCTGTGGTGGAAAGCCGGGCCTCGGGCATCATGACCAGTCGATTGCCCGAGTGCAGCACCTTAAGGCAGTTCTTTGCGTTTTCAAGATCCATGGCAAACATGCTCTTGGGAAAGGCACCGACCGTCCGGAGAAGCCAGCCAAGGCAGGTGTTGTAGAAATATAAGCGTGAGACGATGAAATTCGGCCGGAACCTGCGCACAAGGGCGGATGCGAAAATAAAATCGATAAAGGAGCCGTGATTGCAAAGTGTGATGGAGGGCTGATCCGGGATGCCAGCCTTATTCACCGCACGGATCCGTACGCCGCAGAAAAAGAGCCAAAGCCGGATCGCGCAATAGAGAGCATCCATCAGAAAAACATTTGGTTTGCGCACGACCGTTCGGGCAAAGCCTTGTTGTTTCGCTTTTTTCCGGTTCGCCATTGTATAAAACACCCCTTCCCGTTGCGGGAAAAATGAAGGGAAATTTCGTTTATGTTTAAGCCTCTGCGAACATATCCGCAAGCTTTCTTGCGCTGTCTTTAAGCTGGCAGAGCCCCTCAAGTGCAGTATCGGCGGTAAACTGCTGCACGAAGGTACCAGCCTCCATGGTGAAATATCCGTTGTAGCCGATCTCCTTGAGGGCTCGAACGATAGGTCCGAAATCAATGTTCATGGAGAAGGGGATCTGGTGACTGTCGTGGATGCAGTCATTATCGTGGATGTGCAGAGCCTGCAGACGGGGACCGAGCGTATGGATCATGCTGACGCAGCCGTTACCGGATCCGCGCATTTCGGCATGACCGAGGTCGAGGCAAGCAACGAGAAAATCATCGTTGAGAATATCGATATGCTTTCTGAAATCCTCGCCGGTAGCACAGGCGGCAAAGGAGGACTGATTTTTTTCCTTGTCCCAGTTCCACATATTCTCGGTGGCAATCTTGACACCGCAGTCTCGTGCAAAGGGAAGAAGCTCGGCATACATTTCGGCATTCTGCTCGGCTGTTCCATTGTTATCCGGGTGGATCACGCAGATCTCTCCGCCGGCCTCCGCAGTACATTCAATGGCACGCTTCAGATAGGAGCGAACCGCAGGCACGTTTACGGGGAAGGGGGCGTGGGACTGATTGCAGACGATACCGTTTTCAAGGCCGATCTTTTTCAACTCCCGGGCATAGGCAAGATAGTTGCTCCCGGAAAGGGGATGGTCGTTCTCCACGGGCTGCATGGTTTTCCGGTTGATACGGCACATATCGAACATAGAAAAATCTCAGGCATCAAACCCCGCTTTGGCGCAGAGTTCCACCGCCTTTTCCATACCGACCAGATTTGCGGCCGAGCCGATTTCGTTTGAGACCTTCATTTGTAAATCTCCTCCGATGCTTAGATATCGATTTTGTATGCTTCGTCGATCAGCGTATATTCGACGCCGTGTGCTTTTGCAAGCCGCAGCATCTCCGCATTGTCCGAGATCGTGCTCTCAAGGGTGCACCATTCGTCGTCCAACCGGTTTTCGATCACGCTTGCAAAACGCTTGATATCGTCAAAATGCTTCCGGATATAGCTCTCGCTCATGATGAGACAGCGGTATTTGATGTGGCAAAGATAATCGTCCGTGAAATCCTTTGCCCAGTCAAAGGGAATGTAGCAGCCCTCCACGATGAGATTCTGTTTGTTTTCGATGGCAGTTTTGACCATTTCGCGCACGATGGGCCAAAGATAGGCGGTGAGATCCGCATCGTCGCTCAACGGTGTGAGGGAGGTATTGCCGCTGCGAATGAGCCCCATTTTCAGATGATCGATGGAGAGATAGGGATATTTGTATTTTTCAAGCAGTCTTTGTGCCAGCGCCGTTTTTCCCGTGTGGGAGGCACCGCAGATGAGAATGATCATAGTCTTTACCTGCTTTCGGTTCCGGACATCATTGCATCAAATAAGAAAACGGCAAAAAGCTCAGCTTTTGCGGATCTTCAAAACGACCTTACGGATGTAGAAGATAAGCACGGCAGAGATGATGAGACTGAAAAGGCTGACCGCCTGCTGGGCATATACCGTGATACCGAAGACGGTGTTGCTTTTCTGAATTAAGGCCACGAGAGGGCTGACGGCGAGGGTGGTCAAAAAACCGGTGAGACCGGCAAAGGCCTGGGTGGTGGCCAAAGAGTTTGCGCGGTCGGCCACGTCAACGTAATCGTAGATGAGGTTGATCAGGGCACTGTTGACACCGCCAAGGGCGATGGCGTGCAGAACCGTGTACAGTGTGTACATGATAAGACCGTTTGCAGGAACGGCAAAAACCATCACAAGGAAGGAACCGCCGAGGAAGACGAAACAGCGTTCGATCATCTTTGCAAAGGAGTTCTTATCGGCGTATTTGCCCCAATATTTGGAGACGGCAATGCGGGAAATGCTGCCGAAAATGGTGATGAGAGAGACGGTCTTCAAGCTGAAGCCCAGTTCGTTGATGCAGTATACCCCATAGAAGGGGACGGACGCATAATTTGCGATGTAATAGAGAATAAAGACCAGGGTGATCTTGAAAACCGTTTTGTTTTTGAGGATCTTTTTGATGGTTTCTCCAAGATTGTAACTGCGTGCGGCGGCAATTTCGCGTTCCCGGATGGGGAGAAGAGTCAGGGTGTGCAGAAGCATCAAAAGGAAGATGGCTGCGGCGGAAATAATAAAGGAGAGCCGGATATCGCCGCGATCCTTGAAATAATCGATGACCCAGCCCATGCCGTAGGAGAAAACAATGCCGGTGGCAAGGGAGAAGATCTCCTTGTTTGCCGTAAAGCGACCGCGCTGATCATCCTCCACCAGCGACATCAGGAAGTTGATCTTTTTGGGATGGGCGATGTTATAGAGAAGATAGGCAGTGAAGATGGAAATGATGAAAATAACGGTCTTTACACTGCGGGAAAGTTCGAAAAGCGGGATGACATAGAGAAATGTGAACAGAAGCTGATTGATGATACTTAAGGTGATGACAAAGCCCTTGACCCGCTGCTTTAAAATGAAGATGGAAATGAGCTGGAAAAGGCACCCAAGGGAGATGACGGAGGAGAGGATACCCGTCAAACTGTCGGAAAAACCGAGCTCCTGGGTAAGGGTTGCGAGAAAGGAGCCGGCAACAAGGATGGAAATAAAGTATTCGAGAGTCGCCTCGAAAATATATAATGTTTTTTCACTGAATTTTCTGTGCATAGCAGTTCCGCCCGTCTGAAAAAATAATCCCGGCGGATGACCGCCGCATTGAATATTATAGCAAAATGCGAAACGTTTGACAATGGGACAAAAAAGAAGACGCCGCCGCTTTAGGCGGGTGCTTGTAAAACAGTTAAACCGACCTATGGTTACGATCATAGGTCGGTTTTGGTGTTGTGTATTGGATTAGGAAA
>JAFYLV010000167.1 GCA_017556885.1 Clostridia bacterium
TCCGCCATGCGCTCCGCCTCTTCGGCAGGCGCCGCGGGCCGACGGCCGCATTTGATCTCCGCGGCGGCGGCGATGACCTCGGTGAGCGTATCCAGCAGCGTGCCATACTGCTCCCGGGAAGTCTTATCCGGCAGGAACGCCGCAAGAGCCATGTCATACTCCGAGCGGTTTGCCATGCCGCGCGCAAGATCCAGCGCGGCAGCCACCTCCTTGCGGCGGTCATCCGCCAGGCGGCGCAGGGCGGGACCTATGTATCCCTCCGCCGCGGCAAGCGCCGCAGCCCGGGCCGCAGGATCCGCAGCAGGACGGAGCGCCGCAAGCGCCGTCTCCCCCTCCTCTGCCGAAAGGGGCTCCATGCGGAACACCCGGCAGCGGGACAGCACGGTGGGCAGCAGAGCATCCGCCTGCTCGGTGATGAGTATAAAACGCGCATGGGCCGGCGGCTCCTCCAAAACTTTGAGCAGCGCGTTCTGCGCGTGCTCCTTCATAGTTTCCGCCGACTCGATGATATATACCTTATTTTCCGCCTCGCCCGGCCGGATATATGCCTCGGCCCGCACATCGCGGATGAGCTCCACGGGAATGGCGGTTTTATCCTCCGGCACGGAGATCCGACGGATATCCTGATGCTCACCTACGGCAGCCTTCCGACAGGCGGCACAGTTGCCGCAGGGCTTTTCGGGCGACATGCATACAGCGGCCGCAGCGAGATTACGGGCGGCGGTATGCCGTCCCGATCCCTCCGGGCCGCAGAACACCACCGCCTGGCCGTCACCGCCGGAGCGGATATATTCGGCAAGACGCCGGTTACCGTACAGGGGGAAAATATCAGACCTTTTCGAAGTGCTCGACATTCAGCACAAAGATGGCGGCGCCGCCGACCATGACCTCAATGGACATGTTGGCGTAAACACCGGTACCCATATCCGCAGCGGGCATGAGCTGCTTGCGGGAGTTGGAATGCTTGGTGATGATGCTGATCACGTGCTGCACCTTCTCATCATCCACACCGATGAGGATGGTGGTGTTGCCGGTGCGCAGAAATCCGCCGGTGGTGGCGAGCTTGGTCACCTGATAGCCGGATTTGGTCAGCTGCTGAACAACCACGGAAGCGTCGTCCCGGTTGATGATGGCCATTACCATTTTCATAGTGATTTCTCCCATCTGCCGCGCGTCCGCGGCCCTGCCGTTGCCTCTCCCGGACGCGGCAAATCGGAGAGGCGGCATGTTCTTGTTTATAGTATATGATAAATGAGCGGATTTTTCAAGTATTTTCTGTGAGAAGTGCCGACCGGCTCACGCCTCTTCCCACCGACGGGGCAGCATTTTGCCGGCAACAAGCAGATCCACCGGCACGGTCACCCGGTCGCCCGGGGTGCAGGGAATGCCCGTAACGTCAAAGAGCAGGTGCTTCATACCCACATAGCCGATAACACGGCAGGATTTTCCGCCAAAGTTGATATACATATCCTTTTTTCGCAGCACATCCCGCAGGATGGACAGCAGGCCGTGCAAACTGTCCTTCGGGCGGCGCAGATCCTTCGCCCGGTAAACAAAGGCCCCATCGGCATAGCCCATGGGCAATACCGCAACGGTCATCTCCCGCTTTGCGCGGAAAGATGCACCGTAACCGGCAGAATCGCCGGGATGCAGGGTATGCAGCGCCGCAACGGCACATTCTGCCCGGGCCACCCGCCGCAGTCCCGCGCGGCTTCCCGCAAGCAGACCGCCTGTCAGGGCAGAGCCCACGCGCACGGCATCAAACCGGGTATCCGGAAAGCGGAAAAGCGCCACGGAATCGGCAAAATGCACCTCGCCGATACCGACACCCGCCGCCCGCAGACTTTCCGCGGCCGCCGTAAGGCTTTCTGCCGCCCGGCGCGTATATTTCTCTTTTCCGAAAGCGCGGCTCGGATGACCGAAAACGCCCGCGATATGAAGCTCGGGATATTCCGCCAAAAGCGCCGGAAGCTCTCCCGCCTTCTCCGGAACAAAGCCGCCTCGCCCCATACCGAGATCAAATTCGATATGAATGCGCGCATTACAGCCCATTTCCCGCGCCGTCTCCGCCGCGGCCTTCAGCGCCTCCGGCGAGCCGACGCTCACCTCCGCATCCCCGCGGAAGGCTTCGGCATACTCCTCCAAAAGCGCTGTGTTGCGGACCAGCAGAATGCGCCCCACGATCCCCGCCTCGCGCAGGGCGGTGACCTCCTCCGCCTCGGTAACGGCAAAGCGGTCCGCACCGGCACCGGCAAGGATCTTTGCCGAAGCCGTAAGCCCCATGCCGTAGGCATCGCCTTTGAGCATGCACCAGACGGCGGCATCCCCCGCCTTTTCGCGGACGATATTCCAGTTTTCCCGCAGCGCGGCGGCGCTCAGGACCAGCTCCGGTCTCATTTTGCCACACCCCGCAGGATGGCTCTCACCCGACGCCACAGGTGCTGGCCTTTTTCCAGGCCCCAGGCAAGGAAGGGACGGAAGGCGAGATGAAACTCGCCGGCAAATTCCGTAAAGTCGCCGTTAAAGCCTTTTTTGAAGCGATAGAGACCGTAGAGCGGGTTATCCTCCGACAGATCGCCGGAAACTCCGCGGAAATCGTAGATATCGGCGCCGCGCTCCACCGCCCAGCGGATCATCTCCCACTGGAGGGCATAGTTGGGCATGACGTTGCGATAGGTGTTGGAGGATGCACCGTAGAGATACCAGACCTTGTTGCCATAGCCGATGGCGAGGGTACCTGCCACAGGCTTGTCCTCATAGAAGGCCATATAAAGCCGCGCGTGCTCTCCAAGCTCTCTGAGCATCCGGCGGAAATAATCGGCATTGCGGACGATGAAGCCGTCCCGCTCCCCCGTCTCGCGCATGATGGCGGCAAAGTTTTCCACCATCTCCTCGCCGCACAGGCGCACCTCTACGCCCTTTCGGCCGGAAAGGCGGACATTATAGCGGGTCTTCTGCTCAAAGGAGGCAAAGATCTCCTCCTCCGTCCGTCCGTTCAGGTGCAGACGGAAAACATACCGGGGCTGGATGCCTTCAAAATTCTTGCCGGAGTCCCGCAGACGGAAGCCCGCCGCGTTGAGGGCGGCGATCTCCTCCTCCGAGGAGGAAAGCACGTCGGGGTCGATCTTCAGAAGATAGCCCCCGTGCCGCTTTGCCAGTGCCCGGGCACCTTCCGCGAGCTCTGCGAGCACCTCCCTGTCGGTGCGGTCACAAACGGGTCCGCGTCCGCCGTAAAGCAGGCTGAAGGGCAGCCCCGGCACCCGGCGGATGAGCACCGAAAGAGCACCGACAATGGTACCCTCCCCGTTGCGCACGGCGATACCCGCCCATTCCCAGGCAGTCTTGCAGCCTGCCCAGAGGTGCGACTGCATAAAATGCCCGTTTTTGTGGGCAGCGATGAAAGCCTCGTATTCCGCGAGGGTCTCTTTGGTTATAAATTCGTACATGGCGTTCCGGCCTTTCCGATCATATTCTTCCTTATATTTTAACACACCTTTGCCCGTCGCGCAATCCGGTTCTTTCGACCCTTTTTGCGTGCATTGACTTTCTCTCCTTTACGGGTGTATAATAACTTTATATATTTTGAAACGTTTTTGCGGGAGGATGCGTGAAATGATCAAAAGCAAGAGTGCCGATCTGCTGACCGGCAACCTTTGGGTCAAGATACTTCTCTTTTCCTTCCCGCTGATGCTTTCCAACATCCTGCAGCTGCTCTACTCCGCCGCGGATACCGTGGTGGTCGGCCGTTTTGCGGGAAACGATGCCCTTGCCGCCGTAGGCTCCACGGGTTCACTGACCAACCTCTTTATCAATCTCTTTATCGGTTTTTCCGTAGGTGCCAGCGTCATCGTTGCCCAGGGCATCGGTGCAAGGGACGAACGCGCCGTCCACGAGACGGTGCATACCAGCATGCTGCTGGCCGTCATCGGCGGTATTGTCATCGGTGGGCTCGGCATCCTTCTTTCCCGCCCCATTCTTGCCGCCATGGACAACAAGGTGCTTGATCTCGCCACTCTGTATCTGCGCATCATCTTTGCCGGTGCGCCCTGCAGCATGGTTTACAACTTCGGCGCCTCCATCCTGCGCGCCCGAGGCAACACCCGGCTTCCCCTTTACATTCTCGCCGCCTCCGGACTTGTGAACGTCGGACTGAACCTTCTGTTTGTCATTGTTTTCCACATGAGCGTCGCGGGCGTCGCCCTTGCGACCATCATCTCTCAGGCGCTTTCCGCGACGCTGGTGGTCATCGTTCTTATGCGCAGCCATGATTTCACCCGCCTGCAGCCCCGCCGTCTGCACATTTATCCCCGCCGGCTTCTCTCCATTGTGAAGGTCGGACTTCCCGCAGGCATCCAGTCCTCCCTTTTTGCCGTTTCCAACGTTCTCATCCAGTCCTCCGTCAACTCCTTCGGCGCAAATGTTATGGCCGGCAACACCGCCGCCGCGAATGTCAGCGACTTCATCTACATGGGTATGAACGCCCTGCACCACGCCGCCGTTACCTTTGCCGGGCAGCACGCCGGCGCGGGCATGTACCGTCGGATCGGCCGCGTGGCATGGCAGTGTGTCGTGACCACCACGACGGTGGGCGTTGTTCTCGGCATCCTTCTTATGCTCTTCGGGCCGGAGCTTCTCTCCATCTACGACACCAATGCGGAGGCCACCGCCGCCGGTATGATCCGGATGCGTATCCTCTGCTCCACCTATTTCCTCTGCGGCATCATGGACGTGTTCATGGGCCTGCAGCGCGGTCTTGGCAGCTCTCTGCGGCCGATGATCGTCTCCCTGTGCGGTGCCTGCGGCCTGCGCATCGTCTGGATCTACACCATTTTCCGTCTCCAGCCCACCCTGGACTGCCTGTTCTGGTCCTATCCCTTCACGTGGACGGTCACAGGCTCGGTGCATCTGCTTTGCTTCCTGCTTCTCTGGCGCAAAAAGGTGCGCACCCTTGAGGGTGTCCGCGGGACCGTCTGAAGAAAGGACTCCGTCATGTACAAAGAGACCCGTGAAAATCCTCGGCAGAAAAAGGCCGTTATGCTTGCGGCCGGTGCCGTCTGTCTGGTATGTTTCTCCGTGCTTTGGTTCTCCGTCGGTCTTCGTTTTGCCGCCCCGCTTCAGCTGCTCTGCCTTGCGGTCTGCGGCATCGCGGTGTACTACATTGTCCGTTATGCCCTGCGCTGCTATACCTATGCGCTGGAGGACGGTGTACTGACCCTGCTTCTGCAGGACAGCTCCCGCCTGCCGGTGCTGGAGGAGATCCCCCTCCGTGCCGTGACCGAATTTTCCCTCCTGCCTACCGGCGGTGCGGAAAAAGCCTCCGGCGAGAAGCAGCTTGACTACCGTTTTTCCTTCTTTCGGGAAGATAAAACGTGGTTTCTCCGCTTTTACCGGGACGGACAGGCCTTTCTCGTGCTTTTCCAGCCCACCGATGTCCTTGCCGAAAAGATCGGCACGGCCCTTCGCAACCGCTGACAAACTTGGAAAGGAGGTGCACTATGCTGCGCCTCGCGCTCCTTCTCGGAAAACTCGTCCGTTTTCTGCGCCGCCGGCACTCCGGCCGATCCGCCGGTGCCCTTGTGCTGGCCTTATGCCCCGATTTTTATTCCCGTCTGTCCGTTGAGGGTAAGATCCTCATGGTCACCGGCTCCGTCGGAAAGAGCTCCGTGGCCGCCGCCGCGGTGCATATGCTCCGTGCCGCGGGTCTGCGGGTGGTTTCCAACTGCGAAAGCCGCGGTCTCCGCACCGGCACCGCCGCAGCATTGGTATCTGTCGCCGACTGCAAGGGTCGCTTTTCCTGCGACTGGCTGGTTCTGGAGGCCGACGGCCGCATCTCCGATGCCGTGCTCTCTCTTGGAAAGCCCGAAATCCTGTTGGTCACCGACCTTTTTCCCCACCACGGTCCCGCCTCCTGCCGCAGTTCTGCCTTGAAAAGCCTGATCGAACGTGCCGCAGGCCCCGACACCCGTCTCATCCTCAACGCGCTCGATCCCGGCATGACGGACATCCAGCCGGCACTCCGGCACATCCGTTACGGCGCCGCACCCAAAGCGGGTGTGCATTCCGCGATCAATCTGGTGGGGACCCGCTCACTCTGCCCCCGCTGCGGAGAAAAGCTTTTCTATTCCTCTGTTTTCCACCATCATCTCGGCCAGTACCGCTGCGACGTCTGCGGGACGCAGACCCCTCCGGCAGATTATCTGCTGACGGATGCGGATATGACCTCCCCCGCCTTCGCGGTCAACGGCGTTTCCTTCCGCACCGACCTTGCCGCACCCCATCATTATCTCAATCGCCCCGCCGCCACGGCGCTGGTCTGCGAGGCGCTGAACCTCCCCGTGGAAAAAGCCGCAGAGCTCTGCGCCGATTACCACCTTGACCCGGCCTTCTACTGCGAGACACAGCTTGACGGTCGACGCATCGTCTCCCTTCTGTGCCGCAGCGGCAATCCCATCTCCTTTGACCGGGGGCTGGAATACGTCGCCGCCCGGCCGGAAACCAAAACGGTGCTTCTCTACACCGAGGCCGCGCCGCCTCCCATGAGCGCGGATATCTCCTGGCTGTACGACACCACCTTTGAGCTGCTCTTCAAGACGGCGGAAACGGTGGTCTGCGCAGGCGACGGACGGCTGGACACCGCTGCCCGCCTGCATTACACCGGCATCAAGCGGGAAAATATTCTCGTCTGCCATGATGACAGTCAGCTCCCCGCCATGCTTGGCGCCACCCGGGGCACCCTTTACATTCTCACCGGGCCCATTGCCGCGGAGCGCATCCGCCGTCTGCTGCAGAAAGGAGGCCGCCCGTGAGTGTACGTATTCTGCTGCTCTACCCCGAGCACATGGGACTCTCCGGCGATAAGGGCAACATTCTTGCCCTCCGCCACCGGCTGCACACCCTCGGCATCCGCTGCGAGGTGACCGCCGCCGGCATCGGTGATGCCATGCCGTTTTCGGAATTTGATCTCATTTATGCCGGCAATGCGCCCCTTTCCGGTCTTCTGCCGGCTATGGCGGATATGGCCCCCCGCGCCGCCGCCCTGCGCGAGGCGATGGATGCCGGACGCATCTTTCTGCTGACGGGCAGCGCCCGCTGCCTTCTCGGCGGCGATCTCACCCTGCGGGACGGCACCGTTGCCCACGGCGCGCGCTTACTTGCCGAATCCCATCGGGAGGTCAACCGCTTCACCGGGGAGATCCTTGCCACCCGCCCCGGCCTTGGCCGCACCCTCTACCTCGGCTGCTACGACCGCGTGCTGGAGACCGATGCCGCAAGCGAGCGTCCCCTCTTTCAGACGGTTCGCGGCATGGGCGACAAGGCCGCCGCCATCTACGAGGGTGTTTTCAAAAACAACATTTATGCAACGTATATGCTCGGCCCTCTGCTGGTCCGCAATCCCGAGCTTTTGGAAGAACTGGTGGAAAAGCTCGCCGGTGCGCAGTACCGCCCCCGCAGTGAAGGCTTTGATACCGAAGCCAAGGCCGCGCGCCTTTCTCTGCTTGAGAAGAAAAAGCGGTAAATAGAAAGGGCGGCGAGGCCGCCCCGAAAGGGGAGCTTCCCCGCCGTCCTCTTTTGCCGGTCAGCGATTGCAGCCGCAGCCGCCGTTACCGCCGCACCCACAGCCGCAGCCGCTGATGAGCAGCAGGACCAGAGCCGCGATGACGATCCACCAGCAGCAGTTGTCACCGTCGAAGAAATTGCAGCATGCCATAGTTCGAGACCTCCTTCTTCATTTCGGCCCCCGAGGGAGCCGCTCACCCCATACTATTACGTTGTGTCCCGACCGGCTACCGATTTCTTTACTTCTGCACTTTTTGCCCCTTCCACACCCTTTTTTTGCATATCTTCTCCCCCTTTCTCATTTCAA
>JAFYLV010000168.1 GCA_017556885.1 Clostridia bacterium
GGTAACGATTGCAGCCGCAACACCGGCAATGTTACCGGTACCAACCGTAGCTGCAAGCGCCGTGCAAAGTGCCTGGAACTGGGAAATGGTCTTCCGATCCGTCGCCTTGGTTACGTTGTTACCCTTGCGGAAGAGGCTGCCGATGGTTTCCTTCCACCAGTGAGCCAGATGGCTGATCTGGAAGAATTTGGTACCGAAGGTCAGCAGAATACCGGTACCGATGAGAAGGATGAGGCCGGGCAGACCCCAGACGGCGCCGTTGACGGAATTGTTGACCGATTCAACGACTTTAATAAAGTTTTCCATGTTTTCTACCTCCGGAAAATAAAAAAATGACGAACCGCGATACAACACGGTTCGTCACAAAAAGACATATAAATCAAAGAAGTACGACTTTGTCCTTTTGCCTGAGAGTTTGGCGTGTTGAAACGCTTGCACCTTCGGCCCCCAACTGAATGGGTGTCTCCAAAGCTCTGTCCGTGTTCAGTCCTCATCCCCTAAGGGACACCTGAGAGCATGACTCCTTCGGCTGCGGCGAACCACAATTTCCTGAAACACATCACACAGAATATTAAACTGACCTTTCTATTCTAACACAACTGAATAGAAATTGCAATAGGTACTTATCATTCAGTAGCGATAAATGCTGTATCTCTTGCCGAGACAGTAGGCCATACGGCGCCGCAGCTCCTGCATATCCGCATCGGACAGGGTTTCACGGTCGACAATAAAGGCCGAATTCTTTGCCCGAAAGATGAACAGATAGGCCTTGGTCTCCACCACGCGAACCAGGGTATCATAGGCAAGCTCTGCCTCCGCGCTCTGGCCTTTCCCCTCGGTCGTGGCGGTAAAATCCGTCTCGCGGAAGACAAAGCGGTTCTCGGCTTCCCTCAGGTTGGCAAGATTTCGATACTGTATGCGCGGCAGTACAAAAAATACCACAGTATCCACAAGGAGCGCCAGCAGACAAATGGTAAGCACGGCAAAATGGAACGCATCCGGTGACAGGCAGACAAGCAGCACCGCGATCGCCGTAAGCACAGCATAACCGAGCATCGTCAGAACAAAGGCGGTGGCGGGCTTCGTTTTCTTGGTGCGGAACATCCGGCAGAGGGCGGCCACGCTTTTCCGATCATAGCGGCTGGATGCATGAATCTCCATAACGGTTCATCCCTTCTCAAATATAGATTATTCTTCGAAGCAGCCGTAGGCCTCAAGAGACTCACGGCCGATCTCGTAAAGCAGCTTTTCTTCCTGGATGCGAAGCCGGAGCGGCATTTTGCGAAGCTTCTCTTCCCCATCAAAGGGGCGGCGGTTCTTTTCGCTGCCAGCAAAGGAGGAAAGCGCCTCAAAGGTGAAATAACCGGAATAGCCGATATTCTGAAGTCCCGTCATAAGACTGTCAAGGTTCAGTGTTCCCCGCATGGGCATCAGGTGGGTATCGTGGTCTCCCATGTTATCCTGAACATGGAGAGCGCGGACGTGACTTCCCAGAACAGCCAGCTCTTCATGCTGCGGCATATTCTGCAGATTTCCGTGCCCCGCATCCCACACGGCATGGAAATTCGGATGGTCAATGTATTCGATAAGTCCCAGAAGATCATGGGCATTATCGATCCAGTACATACCGGGAACACACATTTTATTGAAATTCTCTACAAGCACGTTAACACCGCATTCGGCAGCGGCGGAAAGAAGCGGTGCATAGAACTCCGCGTTGCGGGCAAAGGTCTCGGAAATACCTATGCCGGGCAGATAACCGGAATGGATGACCAGATTCGGGATCCCGAGTTCACCGCAGGCATGGACGCAGCGCATCGTCTCCGCAAGGAAGATCCCCTCGGGATCATCCAGGGGTTTTCCCATGGGGGCATGGGCCTGCACAAGCCCCATATCAAGCTCCTTTGCGCGGGCAGAAAGCGCCGCACAGTAAGACTTCCAATCCTCACTGTAAATTCCGATGCGGCGGAAATGGTCCTTCCCGAAATTGATATCCGCATAGCGGAATCCGGACTCTCGGATATATCCGATGGCCTCGATCGCATCGGCTGCATAAGCGCCGAAATCACCTGTTGTTGTCGCAAGTTTCATACGTGTTCTCCTCCGTCCCAGACCTGTTAAATAGATTATAACATTATAATCTGTACAGAGCAAGATGGCGAAATGTATTTTGCAAAAACATGGCACATCCGAAATGTCGAATGTGCCATGTTTTTTCACCGGACCATACGGCCGTTCATATTCAGTCGCTCCGCCGTTGCGGCAATAAATTCCGAATTGGTAGGCTTCCCCCGGTCGCCGTCATTTCCGTAACCAAGAAGCTGCTGCAAAAAGCCAGTCTCCCCCCGTTCCCAGCCGATACCGATGGCATGGCGCATGGCACGCTCCACCCGCTGAGCCGTTGTGGAATATGCATAGGCGATGCGGGGATAAAGCCGCTTTGTAACGGCATTGATGAGATCCGGATCGAGAGACACGCAACGGATACCTTCCCGCAAATACTGATAACCCTTCAGATGTGCCGGAATACCGGCCCGCTGCAGCATCGCCGAAACCTCGCAGAAGCTGCGGCTGACGGTATTGCAGGCCGGAGCAAAGCAGCAATGCTGCAGAAAGATATTCTCAAGCCGCTCCACGAGCATCTCCGGATGGAACGGCTTTGCAATCACGCAGTCCGCACCGATCGTTTCTGCGGCATTGTAGGATTCACTGTTCGGATAGGCCAGGAATACAACCGCGGTTCCGCGCTCTCCCCCACGGCGTATTTCCTTCAGCACAGAGATACCGTCCATCCGGGCGAGATCGGAATCGAGCAGCAAAATATCCGGTGAGTTTCGCCGAACTTCCGCAAGAACACTCGGTCCGTCCCCCGCAGGCAGAGAGAGACCGACTTCAAGATAAGGACTCACGGAAAGCGCTTGTGTAAGCAGTTCCCCCACTACACTTGACGGCGCGCCGATTAAAACGCTTGCTTTCATTTTTTTAAATCCCTTTCACTTTCTTGTGACAAAACTATACCACAACCAAAAGACGCTTTCAATAAATGAAACGGACTTGTCGCAAATCTTTTCGGATTTCCCTGCGTTTTTCGACATTTTATCCTTATATTGTGCATGCATATTTCGACAAAGCACTACATACAGAACAGGGCGGATTCTGTCGATGCATGTTATCTTCCGTCGGAATCAGTCAAAAAGAGACGCTTTTCGTCCTTTCGCGGCGATCAGCCACTTTTCAAGACGTTCACGATCCGCATTGATAACCAGTTCTTCCGGCAAACCTACCGTCTCGATCATACGGATGCAGTTTTCCGAACTTCCCACAGAACGCGCATAGTGTGCATCCGATCCGATCATGACAGAAACACCGTATTTTCCGCAGGCTTCGCAAATCTCATAGCACTTTTTTTCCTGAGCCGGCTTTCCGAAGCTGGACTCGTTAAACTCCACCGTCTTTCCACAGTCGCGGAAAGCGCAGATAACAGTATCCGTATCGAAATCAAAGCGGTCGGGATCGCGACCGCAATGTCCGATGATATCCACCGCAGGATCCTCAGCGATGCCGCACCATGTACGGGTCACCGTCAGGCGATCGGCAGACCAAAGACTGTGCCGATGAAGACTTGCAATCAAATAATCCAGGTTTTTCATATACCGGCGCTGCATAAAAATTTTCCCGCGCCAGTCACATATATCGGTTTCCGCACCGCGAAGAACACGAACGCCATAGCTATCCAGCAGCCAGTTTTCCATTTCATCAAAATAGCGCATAGGAACTCCATCCGGCCATGCCTGCACATGTTCGGAGATGCCCACGGCCCATAGGCCGCGTTCCTTTGCCCGTAGAATAAGTTCCTGACGGGTACAATGGCCGTGGGGGCAGGCGGAGGTATGTGTATGCAGATCTGCCACCGTTCTCATTGCAGACCACTCTCCCGCTTCATATCATTCATAATGCGCTCTGTAAGCTCTTCCGCAGCATTGAAGCCCATCTTACGGTTTCTATGGTTCATGGCGGCAACCTCAATGATCATGGCAAGGTTGCGGCCGGGCTTGACGGGCACTGTGATCGACGGGACCTTGATACCCAGAATATCCATCTGCTCGTTGGTAAGACCGAGTCGGTCGTAGACCTTCTGATCGTTCCACGCTTCCATTTGAATGACGAGATTGATATTCTCCGTCACCTTAACGGCACCCATACCGAAGAGACGGCGAACATCAACGACACCGATACCGCGCAATTCAATAAAATAGCGGATGTTTTCGGGAGCCGAACCGACAAGGGATCGTGAGGAAACGCGCTTGATCTCGACTGCGTCATCCGCGATCAGGCGGTGACCGCGCTTAACAAGTTCGATCGCCGTTTCGCTTTTACCGATGCCGGAATCACCGAGAATCAGCACACCCTCGCCGTAGACCTCCACAAGAACACCGTGGAGCGTCGTGCGGGGCGCAAGTTGCACCTTCAGATAGGAAATGAGCGATGCAAGGATCTCCGCCGTATCATGCACGGTGGAAAGCACAGGAACGCCGTGCTTCTCCGCCATCTCCAGACACTCGGGATAGGGTTCAAGTCCCTGGGCAATGAGCACCGCAGGGATCTTATGCGAAAAAAGCTTATCAAAACTCTCTCTGCGAGCCTCCTCGGTAAAGCTCTTCAGATAGGTGGTCTCGATGCGGCCGATAAGCTGGATGCGGGTATTGGAAAAATATTCATAGAAGCCGGCCAGCGGCAGTCCGGGGCGGTTGATATCCGCTGCCTCGATCCGGATCTCCCGGTATCCCTCCGGAGCATATTTAATCTCAAAACCGAACTCGTCACAAAGCTCGCCTAATGCAATGGTGTGAATTTTGCCGTTCATGTCTTTCCTCCTTTGTTATAGGAAGCGTCGGGTTATTTCTCCAGTGTCCGCAGGAGGACCTGCGCATACAGACGGGCAAGGAAATCATTGGGATGGTTGACGTTATTTCCGCTCATATCGTAGTAACGCTTGCGGCAAAGCAGTGTCTTATGTGCATCGGTCACGTTAGCGACGACACAGCCCGTCTCAGCCAAACCAAGCAGGGCAGGCAGATATGCCTCCTGATTGCCGAGGAAACGGTCGACGATCGCGTGGGGCATCATGGTGGAAATCAGAATAAACTCCGTGTCGGGGTTCTTCGCTCGGATGGCATCCATGATTTTTTTCAAGCGCTCGATGTAGAATTCGACAGAAACACGGCCACTGCCGTCATTCATGCCAAAGCCAAGGATTGCGAGGTCGGGAGTGTGCGCTGCGGCAAGCTCCTCAACATTTTCCAGACCCCAGCGCGTGGCAGTTCCGCCAACGGCAGTATTTGTCAATTCGACCTCGCAGTTATAGCGCTCACGGAGAGTTCCGCAAAGCATATCATACCAGGGCTCTGCATAGGGCTCCGCACCTACACGGCCGGAGGAATTTGCGCCGGTGGAAATACTGTCACCATAGACAAGAACCTTCAGCTTCTCCCCTGCTTCGAGCTTTGCCAGGGTCTTCGGGAGCTCCGCACCCTGTGCTGCGGGCACAAAGCCCTGCCAAGCCGCGCTGTGCCGATAGGTCACCGCGATCTGACGGTTATGCATTTCTGCGCCCTCGGCAAAAAAGATATATCCACCGAAACGGCAGAGAAAGGCCGGTCCCTCGGCGGGCTTTTCGGCAATGAAGAAGTCCTTATGCGCAACGGTGGGGATGCAGCCATCCTTCAAAATGCGAAGTCTTCCGTTAACGAGGGTATAGTCCTTGCCTTCCGTATAGAGCGTTGCAAGATCCGAGGAACGCACCTCAAGGATCTCATCTGCAGGATACATCAGAGGGATATCCGGGCAGATCCCCTCACGGCTCTCCAGCGGAAAAACGGACTCGTTTTCCGTAACGTTTCCTTCCCAGTAATAGCTGACGTATGCACTTCTTTCGTAACGATCGCTCATATTCTAAAGCTCCTTATCCATAGTGTTGTGCCGGCGCAAGGAAGCATCCCGGCGCCGGCGGAACCGGCAGCGAATGGCACGCCCCGGCTTATTTGGTATTCATCTTTGCCCAGCTATCCTTCAGGCTGACAATTCGGTTAAAGTTGCCGGGATTCTTGGAATCCACGCAGAAGTAGCCCTGGCGGACAAACTGGAACCGCTCACCGGGCTTTGCATCGGCAAGGGAGATCTCCAGCTTTGCTCCGGTCATAACGGACTTGGAATCACGGTTAAGATAATCGTCGTAGGTCTTGCCCTCTTCCATGTCATCGATATTGGCAATGGTAAAGAGAGAATCATAAAGGCAAAGATCCGCCTCCACACAGTGAGCGGCGGAGACCCAGTGGATGGCACCGCGAACCTTGCGGCCATCGGCAGGATTCTTACCGAAGGTATCGGGATCGACCGTGCAGTAGAGGGTGGTCACGTTACCGTCGGCATCCTTGTCAAAGGAATTGCACTTGATGATATAGGAACCGATGAGGCGCACCTCGCCCTCGGGCTTCAGGCGCTGGTACTTCGGCGGGGGAACCTCTGCAAAGTCGGCGCGCTCAATATAAAGCTCGCGGGTAAAGGGCAGCTTTCTCGTGCCGGCGTTCTCATCCTCGGGATTGTTGACGACCTCGGCGTATTCCACCTTGTCCTCGGGATAGTTGGTGAGCACGACGCGAATGGGATCGGTAACCGCCATACGGCGCTGGGCTGTGCGGTTAAGCTCATCACGGATACAGTGCTCCAGAAGGCCGGAATCGACAACACTGTAGGTCTTTGCAACACCGGCACGGCGCACGAACTCCAGAATGGCGGAAGGCGTATAACCGCGGCGACGCAGACCGCAGAGGGTGGGCATGCGGGGATCATCCCAGCCGTCCACAAGACCGGTCTCCACCAGCTGGCGAAGATAACGCTTGCTCATAACCGTATTGGTCACGTTCAGGCGGGCAAACTCACGCTGCTTGGGGCGGTGCGGCACGGGAACATTCTCCACGACCCAATCATACAGGGGGCGATGGTTCTCAAACTCAATGGAGCAAAGAGAATGGGTGATGCCCTCCAGCGCATCCTGAATGGGATGGGCGAAATCGTACATGGGATAAATGCACCAGCGGCTGCCCTGGCGGTGGTGATCGGTGTGCAGGATGCGATAAATAACGGGGTCACGCATATTGATATTCGGGGAAGCCATGTCGATCTTTGCACGGAGGGTACGGCTGCCGTCGGCAAACTCGCCCTTCTCCATACGGGTAAAGAGGTCGAGGTTCTCCTCAACGCTGCGGTTGCGGTAGGGGCTCTCGCGGCCGGGCTCGGTAAGAGTTCCGCGGTATTCGCGCATCTCATCCTGGCTGAGGTCGCAGACATAGGCCTTGCCCTCACGGATGAGGTGGATGGCAAACTCGTAGCACTTCTCAAAGTAGTCGGAACCGTAGAAGATACCGCCGGAGGGCTCCTCACCCGTCAGCCAGGTGATATCCTCGTAGATAGAACGGACGTACTCATCCCCTTCCTTAACGGGGTTGGTGTCATCATAACGGAGGTTAAAAATACCGTTGTACTTCTTGGAGATGGAATAGTTGATCCAGATGGCCTTGGCGCTGCCGATATGCAGATAGCCGTTGGGCTCCGGCGGGAAACGGGTGTGGATGCGCTCGGTAAGACCCGCGGCGATATCCTCGTCGATGATATCCTCAATAAAGTTATTGCTCGTGTTCAGAATCTCGTCCATTTATGTTTGTATCCTTCCTAAATATCCGTTTTTCAGGCTTTTGCAGCTGCAAGGCAGCGAGCTGCCACACGCTCGGCGCCAAGGATCTTCATGACCTCGTACATGTCGGGAGAGCTCTCTCGTCCCGTTACTGCGACACGCAGGCACATGCTGACGTCACCGATGTGACCGCGGTACTTCTCCGGCTCCGCCTTATAGGCTTTCATATCGCCGGCATAACCGACGGACTCGGCAATGGCACGGATACCGTCAAACCATGCAGTCTGGTCGGCAGTTGCATCGTAGCTTTCCGCAAACGCGGTGAGGATCTTAACGCGGTCGGCCGGCTCCACATTCGCGGGCATCTCAGCGGTGACCTTAAAGAGCTCCTCAAAGAAGAAGGCAACATATTCCTTGACTTCCTTCCAAAGAGCGATATCCTTACGGGGCTTTGCACCGCCGCGGCCGATACCGAGGATTCGGCGGCTGTAATCGGGATCGCGGGTAAGCAGCGTATACAGCTCGGGATCGTACTCCTCTGCCCATCCGGTTACCTTCTCATAGACGGTGGCGGCATCCATACGGGAGACGACGTTCTTACAGACATCGTTGAGCTTTGCCATGTCAAAGAGGCATCCGGAGGGGCTCATCTTCTTGATGGCGAAGGGGAACTTATCGATATCCTCCGTGGGA
>JAFYLV010000169.1 GCA_017556885.1 Clostridia bacterium
GAGATATTCCTCCGCCGCCGTGACCGCAGCCGCACCGTCTGCCACCGCCGTCACCACCTGACGGAGGGGTTTCGTGCGCAAATCGCCCACCGCAAACACGCCGGGAACGGACGTCCTGGTATCCTCGCCGGCAACGACATAGCCGTTCGCATCCAGTTCAAGCTTTCCGGCAAGGAATTCCGTGGCAGGCTTTCGTCCGATGCTGATAAACACACCGTCACAGGCGATCTGGCGCATCTCACCGGTTTTCTCATTTTTCAGACGAACGCCCGTAAGACGTCCGTCGTGCAGGAGCTCCGTCACCGTGTTCATCCAGCAAAGCTCTACGTTTTCTGCCGCGATAAGCTGATCATGATAGATCTTCGTTGCGCGGAGCGCATCTCTGCGGTGCACAAGATAGACTTTTTCAGCCACGCGGGAAAGCAGCAGTGCATCCGCTGCGGCTGTATTTCCGCCACCGACAACGACCACCGTCTTCCCCTTGTAAAACATGCCGTCGCAGGCCGCGCAGTAGCCGACGCCCCTTCCGATAAGTTCTCGCTCTGCCGCAAGGCCCAGTTCCTTTGGATTTGCGCCGGTGGCCAGCACCACAGTCCTTGCATAGAACTCGCCGCTGTCCGTATGAACGACTTTGGTCGTGCCCGACAGTTCTGCCGACAGCACCTCTGCGCTGCGGCTTACCGCGCCGAAGCGCTCCGCCTGCCGTTTCATCTTATCGCCAAGCGTAAATCCGTCGACCCCCTCTTCAAAGCCGGGATAGTTATCGATTTGGTGGGTGAGCGCCATCTGACCGCCTGCCGAAAGGCGTTCCAGCACAAGCGCTTCCAAGCCTGCGCGGGCGGCATAGAGGGCTGCGGTATATCCGCCGGGGCCTCCCCCGAGGATGACCATATCGTAAACTTTTTTATCATTCTTCATTTTTTCGCTCCCCTTCCGTTTCTTTGGTTTTAGTATACCAGTTTTTCCGCACATCTTCCGTGACAATGTCACAAAAATATCTCGTTTCGAAACGCCTGCGATATTGTCTCATTTTTCTTCGTATGTTATAATCACACTGAAAGCTTTGCCATAAGCGGAGGCCTTACATATGAACACATTCCAGTTAACTGAAAACTTTCAGTTGTACGATGAAAATTACAAACCGTACGGCATATTTATCCAATCCTCTTCAAACTACTGGCACAAGCATGCGCACTGCACACCCGACGGCTACTGTGTCGGCTGCACGGGAAACAAATACTTTCTTCAGACACCGCCCCTTTCTGCCTTTCGCGCAAGTGTAGCCTTTTCCTTTGGCCATGTGGACCGCAATTGCGGCATCAGTCTTTACTTCGGCTATGATCCCGACACCTTCTGCGGTCACGAACTCCGCATTGATTGGAAAAAAGATACGCAGCAAATGCGGTTTATCCTCTTTTCCATCACCGGCGAGGTGACCAAGGAGATCGCCTCCCGGACAGAGGAGGGTGTTGCTTTCCCAAGCTTTGGCGATACGCTTCATTTGGATTTTGAGCTCAATGCCGGCGGCATTTCCGCGCATATCGGCGCCGCCGAGGTTTTCTTTGACGGCAGTTTTGCCGCAAACGGTTATTTTGGCTTTTCACGCCCCCACTTCATCGGCAGCGTTACCTTCTCTGAGGTCTCCGTCTGCACCGATCTCGTCCCCGAAATGCAGGGTGCGCCGCTACTGGTGGAGATCCCGATGGTCAACGGCGGAACCATGCCGCTGACGATGGAATATTCCGTCTTTAAGGTTAAAGAACGAAACTATATCACCGCAACTCTCGCCGGAGGACCGCAATACCGCACGGAGGAAAACTTCCATCCCTACCCCTGCAACAAGCAAAGACAGTACTGCGTTGAGGGATGGTATCTCACAAATCCCTATTTCACCTGCAACGGAAAACGTTTTTTGCTCAAACGCGGCGCATTCAACACCGTTGACCCCGGCCTTGCCTGGAAGGAGATCCTCTTTAAGATCATCCCCTATTCGCGCTTCCCCCTCTCCGTCACTGTGCCCATCGACTGCGGCAGTATAGAAACCCTGGGGTTTGGCTACGACTATCTTTCCGTCAGCGGTTACGGAAACCAGGGCGGAAGTGCGGAGTTCCGCTTTTCCCCCGCCGGCACATATCTCGGCCAGGTTTTCCCCGAAGATTTCTTTGAGCTTATCTCCCCTGCCGACAAAAAAGCCGTACAGCTCATCCCCGAGACGGTATATGACTACGAGACTGTAAAGGCGCATTTTGAAGGAAACCACTATTTTGCGGAGGGCGAAGTCATCCGTTTCCGCATCAGCAGCAACACCGACAAAAGATATATCACTTACAAAGCCGAGCTTCAGGACGTTTTCGGCACATACATGGAAGAATTGCCCGTCTGCGATCTGGAGATCTCCCACGCACCTCTGCCCGTCGGCGTGTACCGAGTGTTCCTGACGGTTTACTACGGCATGGAAATATTCAAAACTGTGGACACCGTCTTTGAGGTTTTTGATGAGGCCGGCGAAAGATGCGCCCCCACCGAGAGCGGTCTGCCCTTCCAGTTTTCCATGCCCAATGAGCAGCAATATCTGGACCACGACGCCTTTGATCCCGGGCGTTACAAAA
>JAFYLV010000170.1 GCA_017556885.1 Clostridia bacterium
ATGCCTCATCCTGTCGGGAATGGAGAGATCTTTCGATTTCTGCTGCGATTTCGTCGGCGAATTCCGCCTGCGCGCTTTCGGCGTGCAGATGCAGTGCCTCTGTTTCTGCATCGGGCCGCAGAATTGCGGTGCCGCGGGCATTCCGGATGTGTACACCGTTGCGGATCTCCGCCTCCGGGAAACTCTCGGAGAGATGCCGCATGGCGGCCGCACGTCCCTCCGGCACGGGAATATCCCGCTCGGCTGCGGTGAAATCCGGCAGACTGCGCCGCAGAGCAGAGAGCGAGAGCGAATGCCGTGAAAGCAGTCCGCAGAGGCAGAGCATACCGTGGATACCGTGAAAGAATTCCGGCGACCGGGCAAGGAGCGGCGCGGCATCCCCATCCCGCCCGAGCCGAAGCGCCGGGATGTTCCGCCGGGCCGCCACCGCCTCCGGCGCGGCGGGAGCATCGGGAAGAAGAGCGATGCGCCGCCGCTCACCCGACAGGCAGAGGGCGGAGAGAAGGATGGTTATGGCGTGGGCACTGTCGGCATCGCAGCCGTCCTCATCCCGGAAGGAGAAAGAAAAACCGTCGGAAGAGAGGTCGAAGCGGGGCGCTGCGGGGTCGAGCTCTGCGCCGGCAAGCTCCAGCGCCTGCCGGGCGGGAGAACCCTCCTCGGCCCATGCACGGATACCGCGGCAGGGGAAGGCGCGGGCGGCGAGGGCGTAGTAAAGCTCCGCTGTACCCGTGACCGTATGGCAGGAATTCCCCGAACGCACGGCCTCGGGCATAGGCCCTGCGGCAAGACGGCTTTGGATGCGGTGAAGCTCCCTGCCGGAAAGCGGAAGCCCCTCGCCGTCAAAGAGGGATAGGGTCAGAGCGTTCTCCGAGAAAGAAAGATGGCCGGAAAGTGTTGTTCCGTAGAGCCGGGCGGTCATGGAGGTGACTGCGGCAAAGGGGCAGTCGGCAGAATAGACTTCTGTCCCGACGGAGGCGGCTCCGGCGGCAAGGGCGGAGATCGCCCATTCCGGACCTCCGGCGAGGAGCAGCCGCCCGTTTTCGGGGCATAGCACGGCACCGAGCCGCAGAAAAAGATCCGGGGTCATCTCATATCCGAGGGAGCCGGAAAAGCCTTCGGAAGTTATCCGGGGAAGCCAGCGGCCTCCGGAGAAAACGGATGAGGTGACGCGGCAGCCGGGCTCTACCGTCACCTCCGGCCAGATGCATACTCCGGCGGCGATCTCAGCGGCGGTACCGATATTTGCCCCGCAGCCGATTACGCTGTCCCTTTCCGCCCGGGCGGAGGGACCGAGAAGCGCCCCGCGGTCGAGAATGGTCCCTTCGGCTTCCGCTCTGGTGCCCAACGTGCCGGAGATGACCGATTCGGTCACGCGGCTTCCAACACCGAGAGAGGTACCCTCCTGAAGGACGGTGTAAGGGCCGATCTCACAGGGGGAGGCGAGCCTCGCTTTTGCGGAAATGTAACAGGGGCCGGTAACGGAAACTCCTTCCGGCAGATTTGCGGGCTCGGCCGGGCGGGCAAGGTCCACTTTCCCCTCCAGCGCATCCCGGATGCAGGCGCGGTAGGCGCCGGGATCCCCAAGGTCGCGCCAGTACCCCGGCAGGGCGCAGCCGCAAAGGGCGGCCTGTTCCGCAACCATGGCGGGGAACAGATCGCCGGAGAAATCAAACGGGGTATCTGCGGGAATGCGGTCCACGGCAGAGGGGGAGAGAATATAGATGCCGGTGTTGACCCGATCGGTGAAGACCTCGCCCCAGGCGGGCTTTTCGGCAAAGCCGATGATGCGGTCGCGTACATCGGTGCGCACGATGCCGTAGGAAAGCGGCTCGGGGTGGGAATAGAGCAGCATGGTTGCCTCTGCCTTGCGATCCCGGTGGAATTGCAGGGCGGCGGAAAGATCAAGATCGCAGATGCCGTCGCCGCTGGCAATGATGACGTCCTCATCCCCGATGAAATCCCGGCAGGCGCGCACCGCCCCGGCGGTGCCCAGCGGATCGCTTTCGGTGAAGTACGTAAGGGAGATGCCCGCCTCGTGTCCGTCGCCGAAATAATCCCGCAGGACGTGGGGGCGGTAGCGCAGGGTGACGGCGGCCTCGGTGACACCGTGGGCGCGGAGCCACTGCAGCACGTGCCACAGGATGGGACGGTCGAAGATGCGCACCATGGGCTTTGGCGTGCGGCAGGTGAGAGGGCGCAGGCGCGTGCCCTCGCCGCCGCAGAGCAGGATAGCTTTCATATGGTCGGTACCTTTCTTTAAATGGAGTTTGTCGGTTTCATTTTGCCCCTCTGCCGGAAAAAATAAACAGGTATGACGGAAATCAGAGGCAAAGAAAGGTTTTTTTCGGCGAAAATCCATTGACAATCTGACATAATTGATGTATAATCTCTTCTACAGCGTTTTCCGAGGTGCAAGATGAGGAAAAACATCGCCGATGTCCTGAAAAACCCCGGTACCGCTCTTCCGCTGGATTTTGAGGCGGATATGAGCGATATCGAACTGTATGGGGAGCGGATTTTCCCCGATCCCGTGCGGGTGACCGGCGAGGTGCGCAACCGAGCAGGTCTGGTCACGGTTGAAGCCGATGTATATGCGGTGGGCCGGGCGTCCTGTGCGCGGTGCCTTGAACCTGCAGAGTTTGTCTGCGACATTCCCCTGGATCTCACGGTCACGGAGAATGCGGAAAATGCCGAGCTGGAAGACTATGTGTATGTCGAAGGCGATATGCTGGATTTACACGGAGTCGTCCGTGACGAGTTGATCCTGTCCTGTGACATGGTCATCCTCTGTCAGCCGGATTGCCGCGGGCTGTGTTCGCGGTGCGGCAAAAACCTGAACGCGGGCGACTGCGACTGCGTTGTGCAGGAGGTCGATCCGAGGCTTGCGGGCCTTGCGGAGCTTCTTGCGCGGCAGCAGGAAAGAAACGATACTGATCGGGAGGTGTAGAACAATGGCAGTTCCTAAGAGCAAAACATCCAAGGCGAGACGGGACAAGAGACGCAATTCCACCTGGAAGCTGACGCTTCCCGGTTTGGTCAAATGTGCCCAGTGCGGTGCTTTGATCCTGCCCCACAGAGCTTGCTCCAAGTGCGGGTACTACAAGGGCCGCGAGGTCGTTAAGACCGCAGATAAGGCAGCTGAGTAATCGAAAGCCAAGTTACAGGGGCAGCCGGTGATGCCGGCTATGCCCCTGTATTTTTTTACGGAAAGGAGCGGAATTAAGCATGAAGCATATCACCGAGATCGCCCCGGGAAGTCCGGCGGAACGCGCAGGACTCAAAGTCGGAGACGAGCTTCTGCGCGTCGGCGGCGAGAAGATCCTCGATGCACTGGATTTCCGCTTCTACGCGGCGGAGGCCGGAGCGGAGCTCACCGTTCTGCGGGATGGGGAGGAACTCACCTTCCGGCTGGACAATGAAGAATACGAGGATCTCGGGCTTACCTTTACAACGTATTTGATGGATAAGCACCGCTCCTGCCGTAACAAATGCATTTTCTGCTTTATCGATCAGCTCCCCGACGGAATGCGGGAGAGCCTGTATTTTAAGGACGACGATGAGCGGCTTTCCCTGCTTTTTGGAAACTACGTTACCTTGACCAACCTGTCGGAGCGGGAATTTCAGCGCATCATCGATCTGCACATCTCGCCCATCAACGTCTCCGTCCATGCTACCGATCCGGAGGTGCGCAAAAAGCTCCTCTGCAACCGCTTTGCGGGGCCGGTGCTGGAGCAGCTGCGCCGTTTTACGGAGGCAGGGCTGGATGTGAACTGCCAGCTCGTCATCTGCCCCGATCATAATGACGGGGAGATTCTGGAAAAATCGCTTGCGGATCTGGTGGCTCTCGGCCCGAAGGTCCATTCCATCGCCGTCATTCCCCTCGGCATGACCTCCCACCGGGAGGGACTGACCCCACTGCGGCCCGTGAGCCGGGAGGACGCGGAGCGTATGATCGCTCTCTGCGACCGCTTTGGGGAGCAATGCCTCGCCGAGCGCGGGCTTCGTACCGTCTATGCGGCGGATGAACTCTATATCAAGGCGGGACGGGAGCTTCCTCCGGCAGAGTATTACGAGGATTTTCCCCAGCTGGACAATGGCGTCGGCATGATGCGGCGCACGGAACTGGAATTCCGGGCCGCACTTTCGCGGCACAGATTTCCCATTTTTGGCAAAAAACGCCGCGCAAGCCTCGTTACGGGTTATGCGGCGGCGGGATTCATGCAGTCTCTGGTTGACGAATTTCAAAAAAGATGCCATAATAGAATGGTAATTGATGTCATTGCCGTCCGAAATGACTTTTTCGGTCCCGGGGTGGATGTCTCCGGTCTCTTGACCGGCGGTGACATTGCCCGGCAGCTGGAAGGACGGGATCTGGGAGAATTCTGCATCATTCCCGGCAACGCAATGAAACGGGATGAGGATATTTTCCTGGATGATATGACCCTGGCGGAGCTGTCTTCGAAGCTTGGGGTGCCGGTGTGCACCTCCGGTACGGACGGCGCGGATCTGGCGGAGGCCCTTTGGGGCGGACGCCTGTAAAGAAAGGAGAGAAAAGCCATGGCAAAACCCTGTATTGCCATCGTCGGACGGCCGAATGTCGGCAAGTCCCTGCTTTTTAATAAGATTGTCGGCAAGCGCATCTCCATCGTGCAGGAGACCCCCGGTGTCACCCGGGACCGCATCTATGCCGATGCGGAATGGCGCAGCCGCAAGTTCTCGCTGGTGGACACCGGCGGTATCGAGCCCAAAAATGATAACGAGATCCTGCGCTTCATGCGCCTGCAGGCGGAGATCGCCATCGAGCGGGCGGATGTGGTCGTTCTGGTCTGCGACATCCAGACGGGTGTCACGGCGGAGGATCACGTGGTGGCGGAGATGCTGCGCCGCAGCGGCAAGCCCGTGGTGGTCTGCGTCAACAAGTCCGATGCGCTGGGTGCCCCGCCCCCGGAGTTTTATGAATTTTACGCCCTCGGTCTCGGTGATCTGGTGGAGGTATCTGCCCTGCACGGCCACGGCACCGGCGATCTGCTGGATGCCTGCTTTGAGCACTTCCCCCCGCAGGAGATGGACGAGGAGGATAATGACCGCATCCGTGTGGCCGTCATTGGCAAGCCAAACTCCGGCAAGAGCTCCCTGATGAATCAGGTGCTCGGTGAGAAGCGTGTCATCGTCTCCAATGTGGCGGGCACCACCCGCGATTCTATCGACGCCGAGGTGGATAATGAGCACGGCGCCTACACCTTTATCGACACGGCGGGCATCCGCCGCAAGGCAAAGGTGGAGGAGGTCATTGAAAAATACAGCGTTATGCGCGCTCACATGGCAGTGGAGCGGGCGGATGTGTGTGTGATCATGGTGGATGCCACCGAAGGTGTCACCGATCAGGACACCAAGATCGCCGGTCTTGCCCACGAGGCGGGAAAGGCCTCCGTTATCTGCATCAACAAGTGGGATGCCATCGAGAAGGACGATAAGACCATGGATAAGTTCCGCAAAGAAGCGGAGCTTGCCTTCTCCTTTATGAGCTATGCGCCCATTATCTTTATCTCGGCCATGACGGGTCAGCGCGTTCCCCTGCTTTTTGAGACCATCAATGCCGTTGCGGAGCAGAACGCTATGCGTATTTCCACGGGTGTGCTCAATGATATCCTCAACGAGGCGACTGCCCGGGTATCGCCGCCTACGGACAAGGGCAAGCGCCTGAAGCTGTATTACATTACGCAGGTCTCTGTCAAGCCCCCGTCCTTTGCGATCTTCTGCAATTCCAAGGAGCTTTTCCATTTCTCCTATCAGAGATATATCGAAAACCAGATCCGTACGGTTTTCGGACTGAGAGGAACCCCGGTGCGGCTGCTGATCCGTGAAAAGGGAGAAACGGCACCGGAGATCCATTAAAGCAAGGAGGAGGCAACTTATGCAGGATTGGATGAAACTTCTTCTGGCAAGTGCTATCGGTTATCTGCTGGGCAGCTTTAACCCCGCCATTGTCTTTTCCCGGTTGTTTGCCGGTAAGGATATCCGCACCATGGGCAGCGGAAACGCCGGCAGCACAAACGTATACCGCAATCTCGGCCCGAAGTTTGCGCTGGCCGTGCTGCTTTGTGACCTGCTTAAGGGTGTGTTCGCGGCGGTCATCGGCCAGCTTCTCTTTGCGGGCATGGATATGGATGCAGGGCTCTACGGCCGCTTTGCCGGAGGCCTCGGTGCCATCCTTGGCCATGCCTTCCCCCTGTGGCATCGGCTTCGGGGCGGCAAGGGTGTCGTTACGGCGGCAGGTATGCTCATTGTGTTTGATTGGCGTGTCATTGCAGTGATGTTTGTGGTTTTCCTTGTTTTTGCCGTTTCCACCCGGTATATTTCCCTTGGATCCATCATGGCGGCGACGGCGCTTCCGGTTTGCATGCTCATCTTCCATTTCGGACATTGGTTCATGTTCGGAGAGGCGCTGCTGGCAGGCGGTCTGGTCATCTGGCTGCATCGCACCAATATCGGCAGACTCTTCAAGGGCTGCGAATCGAAATTCTATTTCAAACCGAAAAAGTGAAATCACATACTCCGGAGCGAGATCTCGCTCCGGAGTATATTTTTGCTTTATAGCCGATTTGTTCAAAAATGGAAACAAATCAGCTCAAATGCCGTACAAAAATGCCGTTGCAAGGGCGGACAGAGAGGCGTATAATATAGAAAAATGCATTTTGGGAGTCTGCGGTATGAAAAAGAAACTCATCCCCGAACTGATCCCGGCACTCAAGGGATATAACGGGAAAAAATTCGCAAACGATCTGGTGGCCGGTATCATCGTTGCCATCATCGCACTGCCCCTGTCCATCGCGCTGGCGCTGGCCTCCGGTGTCGGACCGGAAAAAGGCCTGTACACCGCAATCGTGGCCGGTTTCGTCATCTCTGCCCTCGGCGGAAGCCGCGTGCAGATCGCCGGACCCACGGCGGCCTTTGCCACCATCGTTGCCGGCATCGTCGCAAAGCAAGGCATCGACGGTCTGGTCTGGGCCACCATCATGGCAGGTATCCTGCTGGTGTTGATGGGCATCCTCCGTCTCGGCAGCCTCATCCGTTTCGTGCCCTACACTATCACCACGGGCTTTACCTCCGGTATCGCCGTCACCATTTTCATCGGACAGATCAAGGATTTCCTGGGGCTGACCTTTACCGGATCCCCGGTGGAGACCATGGAAAAGGTGGAAGCCATTGCCCATTCCATCACCACCTTCAATTGGCAGGCGCTGGTCGTCGGTGCGGTGGCGCTGGCCATTCTGATCCTTTTCCCGAAGGTCACAAAGAAGATCCCGCCTTCTCTCATTGCGGTTATTGTTTGTGCGCTGATGGTCAAGTTCCTTGCTATGGATGTCAACACCATCGGCTCTCTCTACGAGATCTCGGCGGCGGCACCTGTGCCCGCCCTGCCTGCCTTTGATACGGCAAAGATCACGGCCGTGATTCCCGATGCGATTACCATTGCCATGCTTGCGGCGGTGGAAAGCCTGCTGTCCTGCGTGGTGGCCGACGGTATGATTGGTGCTCGCCACAATTCCAATATGGAGCTTGTGGCACAGGGTGCGGGCAACATCTGCTCCGCTCTCTTTGGCGGTATTCCCGCCACCGGTGCCATTGCCCGTACGGCGGCAAATATCAAAAACGGCGGCCGCACCCCCATTGCCGGTATGATCCATGCGGTTGTTCTGCTGGGTGTTCTGGTGGTGCTGATGCCCCTTGCACAGTATATTCCCATGCCCGCCATTGCGGCCATCCTCTTCATGGTGGCCTACAACATGAGCGAGTGGCGTGAATTTGTTGGCCTCGTTAAGAAGGCACCCAAGACGGATATCCTGGTGCTTGTCGTCACCTTTGTGCTGACGGTGGTCTTTGATCTGGTGGTTGCCATCTGCGTCGGCATCGTGCTTGCGGTGATTCTCTTTATGAAGCGTATGAGCGATGCTACAGACGTGTACCCCTGGACCGCCGCCGACGGAGATTCCGCTCTGCTTGAGATCCCCGAGGGGGTCATGGTTTATGAGATCACTGGCCCCATCTTCTTCGGTGTTGCCACCAAGGTGACCGATGTGATCGCCGCCTCTTCCGAGCGGGTGGTGGTGCTGCGGATGCGCAGCGTGCCCGAGATCGATGCCACGGGTCTGCACAGTCTGGAAAATATCCTGGCCCATTGCCACCGCAATGGGCAGAAGCTGGTGCTTTCCCACGTCAACGACCAGCCCATGAAGGCTCTGCGCGCCGCGGGCCTTGTAGAAGAGATCGGCGAGGAGAATCTTCGTCCGAACATCGGCGATGCCCTTGCCTACGCCGCTGAGCTTGCAAAATAAAAACAGATGCGTCGAAAGTGGATTTCCGAACCGAAAGGATGGGAAATCCACTTTTTCTTTGCCGTTTGGAATGGGAATCTGCATTGCCTTCTGCGAGGGAGAATGCTATAATAAACGAAATGCTGCGAAAGAAGGTGGGGTAAATGAATAAATCCGCAAAAGCATATTTATGGATTATGGCGGTGCTGATCGTGCTTGTGGTGATAACCAACAGCGACCGGTGGAATAACTCCGGTGAGGATCCCGGCGAATATTCCGAATCTGTGACTGTGACGGCGACACCGGCTCCGACACTGCCTCCAGCCACCCCGACAAAGAAACCGGTTGTGGTAACGGCAACGCCTCGTCCGGCTACCCCGACACCCCGCCCCGCAACACCGACTCCGCAGCCGGCGGTCAATCTTTTTGAAGGATATTCCATACCGCAGTACCGCACCCGATATACCGCCCTGAATTCCGTAGAGCAGCACATTTACCGCGAGATCCGTGCGACTGCCATGCGGGACGGAAACACTTTCGTGATCCGGAACGTGCAGTATAAAACCTATGCCGACAGCATCGGCCGTGCCATGG
>JAFYLV010000171.1 GCA_017556885.1 Clostridia bacterium
CGGAAGCATCGAGACACCCTCCTGGTTCTCCTTTATCGATCGCTCCGACGACGGCGGTATGACCTGGGAGAAATCCAATTACATCTACACCGGCAAGGCACAGTCCGATTATATCGAAAAGGCGCATGCGGGAACGCTGCCCGAGGACGCGGCAAAGCCCGACGGCACCATTCAGCCCACCCTTTGGGCAACCACCGATACGGATATCTATGCCCTATTCCGTTCCAATAGCGGATTTATCATGCGCTCCGAATCCCACGATGGCGGCGAGACCTGGAGCGAGGCCGTACGAACGGTTTATCCCAATAACAACTCCGGCATTGATGCTGTGCGGCTTTTTGACGGGCGTGTTGCACTTGTCTGCAACCCCATCGGAAAGAACTGGGGCAGCCGTTCCCCGATCTCTCTGCTTATCTCCGAGGATAACGGAGTTACGTTCCGCCGTGTCTGCGACTTCGACCGCGCGCCCGGTGAATTCTCCTATCCCGCAATTATTCAGAGAACAAACGGCGATCTTTGTATTTCCTACACCTGGTATCGCCGCAGCATCTGTGTGGTAGACGTTGCTCTGTCCGAAATATAAGCAACCGCGTTTTGAAAGGATAATTTCATGTCGTTAAAGCATTTGCAGGTACAGTACATTTCCGGTGCGCACCGACGGCTTCGCCGTATGGGCATCTATGTCCATGTCCCCTTCTGTGCAAAGAAATGTGCCTACTGCGATTTTTATTCCACGACCGATACATCGGCCATGGATGATTATATTAAGGCTCTCGCTGTCGATTTTCGTCGCAGCCGCGCTGACCTTTCCGGTGCCAGCGTGGAAACCGTTTATTTTGGCGGCGGTACTCCCGGCATGCTGGGGCCCAAACGACTTGCATGGCTTCTAAAGAAGCTCCGTCAAAATTTTGATTTCACCGCAGATGCGGAAATTACGCTGGAATCCAATCCCGCGACTTTGTCCTTTGAGGATTATCAAAAGCTTCGCCGTGCGGGCTTTAACCGCATCTCCTTTGGCGTACAGTCCCTCAACGATTCGGAGCTGAAGCGCCTCGGCCGAATCCATAACTCCAGAGAGGCCGCGCAGGCCGTGCGGGACGCACGCCGCGCAGGCTTTGAGAATATCAGCATTGATATCATGTTTGGCCTTCCCGGACAGACGGTGGATAGCCTTATGACCACCTTGTCAGATGCCCGGGAGCTCGCACCCGACCATATCTCCTTCTATGGGCTAAAGATCGAGGAAGGAACACCCTTCCACGATATCAAAGACTCTCTCGATCTGCCGGATGAGGATGAATATGCTAAGCTCTACCTTTCCGGCGCGCAGAAGCTTTGTGACATGGGCTATACGCAGTATGAGATCTCCAATTTCGCAAAGGACGGCTTTGCCTGCCGGCACAACCTGAAATACTGGAAACTCAATGAATACGTCGGCTTTGGCCCCGCGGCCCACTCCTTCATTAACGCAACGCGCTACGGCCTCACCCGAGATCTGGCGGGCTATATCAACGCCGTCAAAAACGGTGCGCTCCCCGAACGCAGTGAAGAAGAGCTCATCGAGCCGGAAGCACAGATCCGCGAATACATTATGATGAGTCTGCGGCTCGCAGACGGAATTAACCGTATGGTCTTCGAGGCAAGATTCGGACAATCCTTTGATAAAGTAGAGGATTTTTTCTCCCGCATTTCCAAAGGCGTTCTTGCCGAGCGCACCGAATACGGCTGGCGCCTGACGATGAAGGGTTTCCTCATTTCAAACACCATCATCATCAAGCTTCTCGAATATATCGGAAAATAATTTTAGCCCACAGATGCAGTTCGTTTTCGCATCTGTGGGCTTTTTTTAACGTTTTACTGTGACTATAAATCCGCCACGATTATCGGATGATAACGTATATTCCCCGAATTTCGGAACAAAGATCGCATCACTTTCACAGTACCACAGTTCATATTCTCCAAAATATAAATGTTCACCGTCCACACGGTATCCCTGCAGAAAGTCAAGATACTCCTCAAGAACCAGTCCCTTTATCCCCATAATCTCCGCATGAGGAACTCCGACATATCGGAAATGCCAGGATTCCGCAGCGATCCCGGTTATATTCTCCTTGCCCGCGGGATAACGAAGGATATAGCCGTAGCGGGCACAGTTCTCATAGATCCACAGGCGGTCACCATCGGGTGTGAAATCCGCAGACGTGCTCCGATCCGCATGCCATACGGCCAGATCGACCGCAAGCCCCGTGTGATGCTCACTGCCTCCGGGGCGGGCGATATATGCATTTGCGTATGCTTCCCCATGCGTTTCAACCGCGCGGTTATACAGCGACTCCTGCATCTCTCTGTCACGCCATGCCGCAACAACATTGACGCTTCGGTCTCCGGTCGTCTCCGAATAATCAGAGAGCATGGCATTTAACGCCGTCAGCGCCTCCGGCTGAAGCTGCAGATCCGCCGCACGAAGGCTATAGCAGGCCGGCTTGTTGCCGTATATTTGGATGAGCTGCGCATCCGGAAAACTCCACCCATGCCCGTTGGACACCAAAACCAGTGATCCCGCCCCGGATTCCGCCTCAACTGCGATACATTCATTTAGAGGAACATCCGAGATGGACAGCGATGCGCCGACCGAGTGATCCGGTTCCGGAGCCTTACCGCCACAACCGGAAAAGAGCAAAAAGGCCATAAGACAGGCCGTTAAACCAAAGTGAATACGATGCATATCCGCACTCCCCCACAAAACAAACTGCAGCAATCATAACCGCAGTTTGAATCACAACGGAGTATAATATGCATCATTTTGCCTCAAGTGCGAGCTCCGATTGCGGCCACAGCCAGAGACGTTGCTCTCCGACACGGACCAGATAATCCGCCGATGAGACCCAGTCGGAAACCGTCATGGTCACGGCGGTGGAATTTTTGGAGACCAGCACTTCCGTCTGTGATATCTGCATACCGAGACGCCCGAAGAATTCCCGGCCGAGCTCCAAAACATCCGATGATTCGGGTAATGCGGGGCTTTCCTTGTGGTTTTCGTTAACAGCGTTTTTTTCTACATGGATCGCAAGCATCAGTCCGGTCTCATCGTCGATGATTCCCTCAATTTCCGTACCGCTCACATCGGTCATCGCCGTATACCAAAGCACCGCGTTTTTCTGACCGGTGATATACAGGCGTGCCTCAGACATGAAGGAGGTAACGGATGACGGAGTGAATGTAAAGCCTGCAATATCGGCACAGACCCCAAATTCGGCCTCAGAGCGCAGGCGGACATCCTCTTCGGATAAATGACGGCCGTTATACAACGTCACGTAATCTCCGCAGATCAGCATACATTTTTCAGACAGGGACAGATCTGAACTGTCGCTGATGGTAAGAGGTTCATTTTCCCATACGGTGCGCTCTTCGGCAGCCTGCAGCGCAAGCATTGTAACGGACGGCACCGCAAAGGCAAGGCCAATCATTAAAAGACCGCATAACATGGCGATCAGAGTGGTCACAAATAAAGTCCGTTTCATATGCCGCGCCCACCCTCCCTTGGAATGATGACCGTGACCTCACAGCCCTTTCCTTCCTCACTACTGACGGTAAGCTCGCCTCCGTGAACCGCAGCGATCCGGGCACAAAGCGCAAGGCCGATGCCGGCACCGCCATGCGCACGCGCACGGGATTTATCCACACGATAGAAAACCTCCGTAACGCGGGAAAGTACCTCCGTTGGTATTCCGATACCCGTATCGGATACCGTAAACCGGCAGATGCCGTTCTCCTCTACCGCAGTCATCCAGATACTGCCGCCGGGATCGGTCGCCTTCCTTGCGTTATCCGCAAGGTTTAAAAGCAGAGATTTGATCAGATCGGGTTCAAAGTACCCCTCTCCCTCGCCTCTGCATTCCAGAAGAATATTATTTTTTCGGGCAACCGGCGCAAGCGAAGCATGGATATCCTTCATAAATGCCGGAAGAGAAATCCGTTGTCTGCCAATATCCTCGTGGCCGGCAACAAGCAGCTCCAGAAGCTTCACCGCAAGACTTTCCAGCCGTCTGCCCTCGCTATATATAAAATTGGCAGCCATACGGTTGTCTTTATCCGATAAACCGCCGCTTCGCAGGAGATCCGAATAGCCAATGATCGACGTCATCGGTGTCTTCAGCTCATGGGCAAATGCAGCCATAAAGGATTCCTGCCGTTCGACAGATTCCTCAAGATCGCGGATCTGTGCCTCGATGCGTTCCGCCATAAGATTAAAATCGGCAGCAAGCTGACCGACCTCGTCTCTGCTGGTGACAGGGGCACGGGAATTAAGCTCGCCGGCCGCAATGCGCCGTGACGCATCGGAAAGCTGCGAGAGCGGACGGGATATAAACCAGCCAAGTATAAAGGAAACCGCTGCACCGACTGCCAAAACGATGAGAAACACTCTGCGGAATGTTGTAAGCATCGCGTTCTTCATGGCGTACGGACTGCTGATATCAAAAAGGACCTCCAGCGAATAACTGTTCTCCGCTGCGATAAGCATGCCGGAGATCTGCAGTGATGCAGTCCCCTCCGGTGTATAGACGGTTTGCAGGCAGCGCTTTCCAAGGGTGGGGGTAACTGCGGCGAACGCCACATCTGCAACGCTGTCGTATACACATCTGTCGTTCTGCATCAGTCGGATCGCCTGCCAGCTTCGCATCTCTCGTTCATCCAGCTGACGCAAGGTAACGACCGCAAGCTCCTCAAATCCGAGTGCCGAAACCGCCTGTACGGCATCCAGCGTGTATAGGATCATGGAATAAGCATCTCCTGCAGTTTGCCTTCGCTCCGAAACCGCACTTTTGAAGGAAAGAGCGATCAGTAGACTTGCGCCGAAGGAAAAGGCGAAGGCCAGCAGCAGCAGAACGCACAAAACGATTTTTGCACGGAAACGCAAGACCTTCACCCCCTAAATGTCAATATGATCAAATCTCCAGCCGGTAGCCGACCTTGTAAACGGGAACCAGCACCTTGTCCCAACCGACCTTACGCCGCATGCGCTGCACGTGCAGATCCACCGTCCGGCTGTCCCCCATCCAGCTGCCGCCCCACACGCGCTCGTAGATCGTCTCTCTGTACAGAGCCGTGTTGGGATTCCTAGCAAAGAGAAGCAACAGTTCATACTCCTTGTTTGTCAGGGAAATATCCGTATCTCCGCGCTTCACGGTCATGGAGCGCGTATTGATACAGAGCCCGCCAATATTGAACTCCTCCGCAAGCTTATTGGTTCGGCGCAGAACCACTTCCACACGCGCAAGCAGCTCCGTCACGTCAAAGGGCTTGCAGATATAGTCCTCGGCACCCATGTGAAGTCCTTTCACACGGTCAGCAATAGAAGTCCGTGCCGTAATAAATATCACCGGAATCTCCAGTGGCCGGATATATTCCATCAGTTCAAAGCCATCGGCACCGGGAAGCATCACATCCAGCAGCACGAGATCAAAGCGCGCTTCCTCCAGGCGATCCGCAGCAGCAAGTCCGTCATTTATGATCTCACAAAAATATCCTGCCCTCCTCAGGGTCATGGAAATGAGCTGCGCGATCGCCTTTTCATCTTCAATCACAAGAATACGGATCAAATTGGTACACTTCCCTTCGTCGGATGTTATCTCAACGATAAGGATACATCCGTTTTGCATCCGTGCGGCATCATACCCACAGATCCGCGCCCTCAGAGGTGAGCATTTGCCGAACGGACAGATAATCCACATCGCGGACAGAACCGGATTGATGGATAGCCATAGCGGCGCAAAGGCCGGCTGCAGAACCGGTCATCGCGCAAACCGGCATCACGCGCGCACTGGACAGAGCGAGCTGATCGGCGGAAATACACCGGCCTGCCATCAGCAGATTATCGCCATCCGCCGCGACAAGGCATTCCATCGGGATCTGGTAGCGCGGTACATAACGTTCCTCCTTCGGGAGGATATAGGTGCGGCCGTCATCCCGCGGGTCGTGCCCATCCAGCGGATAATCTCCGTAGGCAACGGCGGTATCAAAGGTCTTTCCTTCCCGAAGTTCTTCTACGGTCAGTACATGATCGCCGCGAATACGAACCCCTTCACGGATGCCGATAATGGGCGACATACCGTCAAAATTCCACGGTCTTCCCTCGGCGCGGCGGTGATATTCCATGACGGCCATGGCACGTCGGCGTGCCTCAATCTCCGCATCCGTCAAAGAAGCGGTGACGGTGGAGTCAAACCGGGGAACCTTCAGCTTAATGGCATGGCTTCCCGGCCCGTCGGGCCAAACGGTCGTCATCGGAAGATCTGCCGCGGTTTCATAGCGTTTTGAATCGGGATATACCGCAATCAGATCTTCTTGCGCAACCTCGCGAACAAAATACATCTCCGACATCGGAAGCTGCGCGCCGTGCGTATCCCCCTTCATCGTTCGGAATCCCGCATAACGGGCAGCACAACCATCACCGGTACAGTCAATCAACACCTGCGCCGACAAGGCCTCCATACCGGAGGCACCGCAAAGCACAACCTCGGATATATGCCCATCATTAACAATAACGTCCGCAAGTCTCGAGTGCAGAAGAAGCTTTACCCCGGCATCCAGCGCCAGTTCCTGCAGAATAATCTCCAGATAATGATGGTTAAACACCCGTTCTTTCCCCGGAACGTAGGGTACGATGGCGCGCAACTGCTCAAGTTTTGCAAGACAGTCATCAAAAAATCGTCCCCGCCCCATTGTATCACCGGAAAAGTTACCGACACCGCCGGATGTCGCATTACCGCCAAGCATACCAAAGCGTTCAACGAGAATCACCTTTACGCCTTTTCGGGCTGCAGTGACGGCGGCCGCAACACCGGCAATTCCGCCGCCAAGCACACAGATATCCGCCTCGTATCGCAATGGGATTTTTCTGGAATATGCGATCTCTTTCATCGCCTTTACCTCACATCTTAAATATGCACATAGTATAACACGAAAATAGATGCCACACAATCTACGAATTATTTGCAATTACGGATAAAATAAGCTATAATAAATAAAAATGTAAATTCGGAGGAAAGACATGAAACCGAATATTCTTTGGTTCTGTACCGATCAGCAGCGACGCGATTCCCTCGGCTGCTACGGTTCATCCTTTATGCGCACGCCCAATATCGACCGACTTGCCGAATCCGGTGTTACCTTTGATCGCTGCTACTGCCAGGCTCCTTCCTGTACCCCCAGCCGTTCCAGCTTTTTGACCGGCCGCTATGCATCCACCGTGCACTGCGAGCACAATGACGAGCTCATTATCCCCGCAAGCGAGCGTCTGCTTTCCAAGGTCCTTTCCGAGAACGGCTACGTATGCGGACTTGCCGGCAAGCTGCATCTCGCCGCCGTGCATCCCAATTATTACCCCAACGGCGAGCGCCGAATCGATGACGGTTTCGGTGTTTTCAGCTGGTCTCACGATCCCTATGACAAGTGGCCCACCAATCAGTACCAGCTTTGGCTTGCCGGTCAGGGGATTGAAAATCAGCAGGAGCAGATCCCCGACGTCCCCGGCCAGATCTACTACGGCATGCCGGAGGAATATCACCAGACCAAGTGGTGCACCGACCGAGCACTGGAGTTTATCCGCAAATGTCACGATCATGAGAAGCCCTTCTTCTTCTGCTGCGATGTTTACGATCCGCATCCTCCCTTTGATCCCCCCAAGACCTGCTATGACCGCATGATGGAGCGATTTGACGAGATCCCCGACTGCCGCTATACCGAGGGCGAGCTGGACAACAAGCCCCATTGCCAGAAGGAAAAGAACATGGCCAAGCGCTATGACTTCAACGCGATGGACGAAACCCAGCGCAAAAAGGTCAAGGCCGCCTACTATGCGCAGGTCGAAAACATTGATACGCACATCGGCCGGATCCTCGATCTGCTCGACGAACTCGGAGAGCGCGAGAATACGCTCATCATCTACTCTGCCGACCACGGAGAGATGCTTGGCGATCACGGAATGTTCACCAAAGGCTCTTTCTATTACGACGAGCTGACCAGAATTCCTCTGATCATGTCTTGGCCCGGTCATCTGCCCGCAGGCAAACGGTATACGAACCTTGCGGAGATGGTCGACATCTTCCCCACCATCTGCGACATTATCGGTATCGAGACCTCCGCACGTGTTCAGGGCAAGTCCATGTGGCCGTATCTGCCCGAAGGTAAGGAAATGGAGAAGGAATCCGTTCTCTGCCAGTCCACCGGCCATGCATCCATGCTCCGCACCGAAGACTGGAAAATCGTGGTTTTCCGTAAAGGCAACGAAGGCGAACTCTATGATATGAAGAACGATCCCGGCGAGGTCAAGAACCTCTTCTACGATGAGAAATATACCGCGATCAAGGCCGATATGCTTACGAAGCTGATGGAACGTGAGCTTTCCGTTGTTGAACCTCACGCGAAGTTCCACCCCGGATACTAAGATACTCTGCTGCCGTCCGTTGCATCCGCAGCGGACGGCACATTTTTACGAAAGGACTGTTGTTATGACGAAAGATCAAACCAGAAATTTTGTCCGTATCTCGCTCATGGCAGCGATCCTCTGCCTTCTCTGCCCGATTTCACTGCCCTTCGGCCCCGTTCCGCTTACATTGGGTACATTTGCCGTATGTCTGTGCGGAGGTATTTTGGGGCCGTGGAAGGCGTCGGCAGCCATAGGTATTTATCTTACACTCGGGGCAATCGGACTTCCGGTTTTCTCCGGCTGGACGGGTGGCATCGCCCGTATTATTGATATTACCGGCGGTTTTCTGATCGGCTATCTGCCATGCGCCGTCTGTGCAGGCTATGCGCTGCACAACAAAAAGGTAGGACAGATCATC
>JAFYLV010000172.1 GCA_017556885.1 Clostridia bacterium
GCAGACGGCCATCACGGAAACCAGCACGGTCTTGTCGGTAACCGCGGCAAGCACCGCATCGGCAGAGACGCGTCCGTCCTCGCCGACGGGAACACGCGTGACGGAAAAGCCTTCCTTTTCCAGGGCGGCAAGGGTCTCCAGCACGGCCGGATGCTCCACAGCGGTGGTCACGATATGATCGCCCCGGCGGCGAAGTGCGAGTGCCGCACCCCGCAGAGCAAGGTTGTCGGCTTCTGTTCCGCCGGCGGTAAAGACGATCTCATCGGGACGGACTCCGAGAACACGGGCAACGGATGCGCGGGCGGTCTGCACGGCATGCGCCGCAGCGATCCCTGCGGCGTGAACGCTGGAGGGGTTGCCCGGGATATTTTCCATCACCTGTACGGCGGCACTGATGGCCGCGCGGCTGGGGGCGGTGGTGGCGGCGTGGTCAAAATAGATCATTTGGAGATGCACTCCTTCAGGGTAAGCTCCTGCAGGGCGGAAATAAGCACCGCTGCGGAATTGTGGGCGGCAGCAACGGTGAAGGCCTCAAAGCTCATTGGGGCTCCGTCATCCGCGCCGTCGGAGATCGCACGCAGCACCGTGAAAGGAATTCCGTTCATGGCGCAAACCTCGCCGATGGCTCCTCCCTCCATTTCGCAGCAAAGGGCAGAAAATCCGCTCCGGATGCGAACTTTTTCGGCTGCGGTGTGGATGAACTGATCTCCGGAGGCAACGCATCCGCGATGGATGCCGACGGAGAGAAGCGATGCTGCACATGTTTCAATATGGCCGGAAAGAAAGTCATCGCAGGGGATGCGGATGCCGCCCGCAGCGGGAATGTGTCCGGGCGCGAAACCGAGAGGCGAAAGATCGAAATCGTGCTGTACGACCCCGTCAGCCACAACGATATCCAGCACATGCAGATCCGGGGAAAGCGCGCCGGCAACACCGGTGTTGATGATGTGCGTGACACCGAATGTGAGGATCATGGCCTCTGCACAAAGGGCGGCGGCAACCTTGCCGATGCCGCAGACCGCGGCGGCGACCTCGGTGTTCCCGATGCGGCCGCAGTATACATCCATACCGGAAACGGGACGGACGGAAATGTCGGTCATGGCCTCGCGGATCTCGCAAAGCTCCGGTTCCATGGCGGCGATAATGCCGATCATGCGCGCACCTCCGCATCTGCTGCCTGGGCGAGGCGGCGGACCAGCAGGCGGAACTGAGGTGCCACACGGTTTGCCGTTTCCTGCACCTCTTCGTGGGAGAGGGGCGTGGGACTGATGCCTGCGGCGAGGTTGGAAATGCAGCTGATACCGCAAATGCGAAGTCCCGCGTGCCGCGCGGCGATGGCCTCCACGGCGGTGGACATGCCGACGGCATCGGCACCGAGGGCGCGGTACATGCGGATCTCCGCAGGGGTCTCGTAATTGGGGCCGGAGGTCTGGAGATATATGCCCTCCCGCAGCGGAAGGTTTTCTTCTTTTGCGATTTCCAGGGCATGCCCACGCAGAAGGGGATCGTAAACGGCACTCATATCGGGAAAACGGGTGCCGAAATTTTCTTCGTTCGGGCCCTGCAGGGGGGAATGGACAAAGGAGGAAATGTGGTCGGTGATGAGCATCAAATCGCCGGCTTGCATGCCATCGCCGATGCCGCCGGCGGCATTGGTGAGGATCAAAGCGCGGATGCCGAGGGCGGCAAGCAGCCGAACGGGACGTACGACTTCCTGGGGGGTGTAACCCTCGTAGCCGTGGATGCGGCCTTTAAGGACGACCAGGGGAATACCGTCAAGATATCCGAAGACCAGACGGCCGTCATGGCCTTCGGCGGTAGATACGGGAAAATCCGGAAGCTCGGAGAGCGATACGGAGACCGCATCGGTCAGCTCATCGGCCAGGGCACCGAGGCCGGAACCGAGGGTCACGGCCACCAGCGGACGGAGAGACGTGCGCGCCCACACGATATCCCGCGCGCGGGATATGATATCAAATTCGGTACGCATTCGTATTTCAGTCCTTTTCACGGACGCAAATAGCGTCGATCATCACCTTGCAGCCGCGGGGAAGGGCCTTGATCTCGGCGCAGGACATGGCGGGACGGTGCTCGCCGAGCTGCTCCGTAATGCGCAGATGGATCTCCTTAAGATACTGCATGTCGGTGAAATAAATCGTGAGCTTTACGATCTCGGAGAGGGAAGAACCCATTTCCGTCAGGATGTTCGCAATGTTTTTCAGTGCCTGCTCTGCCTGATCCGGGGCAGACCAGGGAACAAAACCGCTTTCGGGCTTGTCGGTCGCATCCCTGCGGCCCATCTGGCCGGAGATAAAGATCATGCCGCCGGCTTCCACAGCCTGGGAATAACCGCCCTCGGTAATGGGGGCAAGATCGGTACGGAAGGGGATCATATTGCATTCCTCCGGAATAAATTTATCTATCTTAACATTATACTCTATTTTTGAACGTGTGTAAAGAGAAATGCCCGGAAAAATGGGCAAAAAAGACCCGGCGGGAATGTCCCGTCGGGTCTTTGAAGGAACGGATCATTTACCGGAAACGGTCAGACCGTCAAAGCGGATGTAGGGCATGACGGAATCTCCGTTTTCCAGCGTTTCGCAGGAGACGGCGGAGATGTTCCGCAGCATTTCCGCCAGATTTCCGCTGACCATGGTCTCACTCACCGCCTCGGCGATGCGGCCGCCGCGGATGCGGAAGGAGTTCTTCGCGATGGCGGAAAAATCACCGTTGGGCGCGGGCTCGCCGCCGGAAATGCGGCAGAGCAGAAGCCCGTCCTCAACCCCGGCAATCATTTCGGAGAGAGGCGTTTTACCGGGGGCGACAACAAGATCGTCACCGTAGCTTTTTGCCCGGGAAAGCCCGGTACGGGCGGCACCGTAGCGGGAGAGAAGGAAGTTTTCCAGCCGTCCCTCTGCGATAACGGACATGGGGGCGGTGGGATAGCCGTCACCCGTCACCCGGGTGGGGCATGCAAGACGGGTGTCCGAGGGATCGGAACGCACCGAAAGCAGCGGTGAGGCAACAACCTCGCCGAGTTTATCCTTCCAGATGGAGGTGCCGTCAATGAGGGGAACGTCGGAGACAAAATTGCCGAGGGCATCGCCGATCAGCCCCTCTACGCAGGCGGGGGTCGCGATGACGGGGCAGACGGCCTTTCCTTCAAAGGGAACGGGGGAGAGCTGCGCGACACATCCGTCAAGAAGCTCGGCAAAATCGCCGCATTCCACCAGCGGCCGGTCGGCGGTTGCGGTGACGAAGCCGGTGCTGGCAAAGGAAGAGGTCAGCTCGCCGTCCTTGGCATAGAACATGGCGGAAAAGGCGTACACACCGGCGTTGGAGACAAGATCGACTCCGCGGGTGTTGAGATACTGCCGGTCGGAACGGATGTGGACCGCCGTGAAGGAATCCAGAGAGACCTTGGGCCAGCGGGCGGCAAGATCGGCAAGAAATTCTGCGGATCGGGTGTAAAGAATGTCCCGGTCGGGTTCCAGAGCGCCGTCGGTGAAACTGCCGTTCCGGCAAAGCTCGGCCACATCCTCTGCCGGATCGGGCTGGGAAGCCTCGGCTGCGGCTACGGCTTCGCGGATCATACGGTCGGTATCCTCGGGCTCAAGACTGTTGGTGGCGGCAGTGCCCTTGCGGCCGCCTTTCAGGATCTTGACGGAAACGGAGTGGCCGAAGGTGGTGCGCATGAGCGTAAAGCCGCCGACGTCGGCGTTAAGCTCGGTACGGCTGGTGGAGGAAACGGAGCATTCCGCGGCCTCGGCACCTACGGCCTTTGCCCGGGCGAGGATGTCCTCGGCGTGGTTATGCATATCCATGAGTATTATCGGCTCCTTTCCTTCAGCGTCCGCCAACGGCGACGCGGCAGCGCAGGGCGGGACCGCCAAGCCCCACGGGAATGGACTGCTTTTTACCGCACATGCCGTTGGATTCAAGATACAAATCGTTAGAGACCATATCCACCGTCTTGAGCATTTCAAAGGCGACACCGGAGATGGAGGTGTTCTTGATGGCGCGGCCGAGCTTTCCTTTGCGGATCTCATAACCCATGGAGATACCGAAGGTAAACTCGCCGGTGGAATCGGCCTGCCCGTTGGAGGTGCTTAAGAGGTAATAACCGTCCTCCACGGAGGCGATCATATCCGCAAACTTATCCTTGCCGGGAAGAATGACTGTGTTGCGCATGCGGACGAGGGGCTCGTCGGAATAGGCAAAGCCGCGGGCGTTGCCTGTGGGACGGCAGCCAAGGCGCAGCGCGGTCTCCCGGGAGTGCATATAGTCCTTCAAAATGCCTTTCTCAATGAGAACGGCGTCCTCGGCGGGCGTGCCCTCGTCATCCACGTAAACGGGCATGGGGCAGCGTTTGCCGTTGATATTGTTGGCATAATCGATCATGGTGACAAGCTCGCTTGCCACCTCTTTTCCGCGGTTGTGGGCGGAAACCGAGCCGGAAAGCACGAAATCGCCCTCGGAGGTATGCCCGACGGCCTCGTGGGCCAGCATACCGGAAAGCTCCGGCGCGAGAATGACTGTTTTAATACCGGCATCGGCAAAAATACCCTCGCTTTTTGCCTTTACATGGCGGTAGAGACGGTCGATGGCATCGGCATGCTCCTCCGGATGGGTATAAAGCTCGCCGAAGGTGCCGCCGCCGCCAAAGCAGTCAAAGAGTTCAAAGGGTTCACCGTCCTTCTCGACGGTGAGAAAGACGTAAACGTAGACCCGCGGCACGAAGGAATGAAAGTCGCAGCCCTCGTTTGCAAGCACGCATTTTTCCATGTTGAGTCCGGTAACGACGACGGTACGGCTCAGAAGGTCGGAATAGGTTTGGGCGATATAGGCATCCAGCCCGAGGGCATAGTCCAGCAGCTGCTTTTGTTCGGTGGGGTCCTCTGCCGGGCGGTCAAGCCCGTCAAAACGCCCCACGGCAGGCAGGGCAGGACGGCCATAAGCCAGACGGGAGTCGAGAAACTTCGCGTTTTCACCGGCGGCTGCGATCACGTTGCGGACATCCTCATCGGAAAAACCGGCAGCAGAGGAAAAACCGTAAACACCGCCGCGGTAAACCCGGGCGCTGACGCCGCCGGAGGAGGAAGAGGCATTGGCGGTCACAACACCGTTTCGAACCACCACCCGGCGGGTGGAATTGGTTTGCGCGCGCAGAACGGTATCGCCGGAAAATAACGATTTTGCAAAGGAAAGTTCGGGAATCGTACGCATTTGTGTGTTTTTACTCCTTTCTCAGGCGCATATCCAGCGCATCGGAAAGACGGGAAAAATCCTCCAGGCTGAGGGTTTCGGCCCGGCGGGCGGGATCGATCTCTGCCTCCGCGAAGGCGGCGAGGATCTCATCGGAGGGGAGCCGGCTTCCGAAGGCAGAGGTCATGCAGTTGCGCAGGGTTTTGCGCCGCATGGCAAAGCCGGCTTTGACCACCTCAAAGAAGCGGGTCTCGGAGCGGGTTTGCACCCGGGGGGCGCCGAGATCGATGCGCAGAACGGCGGAATCCACCTTGGGGCGGGGGGTGAAGCAGCCGGCGGGGACATCAAAGAGGATGCGGGGCACGCCGTGATACTGTACGTAGACGGAAAATGCGCCATAGTCGGCACTGCCGGGCTTTGCGGCAAGCCGGTGGGCGACCTCCTTCTGCACCATAACGGTGACCGCATCAAAACAGCCGGAATCAATCAACCGGGCCAAGGCGGGGGAGGTGATGTAATAGGGAAGGTTTGCCGCGGCAACGGCACGGCGACCCTCTGCCCGGGCGGCCACAACGGCAGGGATATCTGCCTTGAGCACGTCCTCCAGCACCACCTCGCAGTTGGGAAGATCTGCCAGGGTCTCGGAAAGTACAGGCAGCAGCCTCTCATCGATCTCCAGCGCCGTGACCCGGGCGGCGCGCAGGCCAAGCTCCCGGGTAAGGATGCCCGCGCCGGGGCCGACCTCCAGCACAAAGGTATCTGCATCTGCACCGCAGCCTTCGGCAATGCGGGCAGGGATGGCGGGATTGGTCAAAAAGTTCTGGCCGAGCCCCTTGGAGAAGGAAAATCCGTGGCGGGTAAGTATTTCTTTGTAATTGAGAGCGCCGGACATATCAGGATGCCTCCCTGTGTTTTTGGATGGTTAAGAAAAAGAACGGCCGCTGATGGCTGGACGAAACGCGATGGTTGTCCGGCGCGGCAGCGGCCGTAATAAGTGAAAATTGAGCGCGGACGCGTCAGTCGGCGAGAATATAGACGTAAACGTCCCGGCGGCCGAACTGATAGCACTCCTCCAGGGAGTTCATGTACAGATCGACCCGCTGTCCGATGACACCGGTGTCCTCACAGAGACCGACACCGTAGGACCAGGCGCCGTTCAGACTGGTAACGAAGATCTCGGTACCCAGGGGGATTACTCTGCGATCGACCGCCACGGTGCCCCACTTGGGCTCTGTGCCGGAGGCGGTGATGTTGGAGGTGTTGGCAGCATTGTAGGCCGTGGCCTGCAGGCGCATGACCTTGGTATAGCGGCGGACAGTACCGTCCGCAAGGGTGATATAACCGCCTTCCTCGTTGCTTCCGCACCGAATGACCGCGGCAGTGGCCTTGCGGGTCACCGTGGAGGAAAGGAGAGTGCGACCGACTTCCTTACCGTTCTCATAAACGATGGAATAGGTGCACTTTTTCTGCCCGTTGATACCTGCCGTGATGACGGAGGTGTCGCCGGAGGCAAGATTTTTGTCGTTGATATAATTGACGTCAAAGGGAATGACCTCGTTGACGGTCACGGTAACGGTGCGAACCCGGTGGATACGGATGATATCACCCCGGGAGAGGGTGCTGTCAAGGGCGGGAGCGACGGTGTCGCCCTCCTCCAGTTTGTAACCGGTGCGGGCAAGCAGCTCGGCTACGGTCTCATCAGCACAAAGGTAGGTGATGCTGTCGCCGAGATCCACAACGGTAACGGGGAAATAGACGGCGCTTGCGCCATCATTTGCGGCAACTTCTCCGGTGTCGCGGAGAATGTAATGGTCGTCGCTGAAATCAGCGGCGAAGTTTTCAACGGTAATACCGGCGGAAAGAATATCACTTTCGGCGGTATAAGTCTTTTCAATGCCCGCAAGGTGGGAATTGACGAGAATGAGGGAAAGGCTTGCAACGGCAAGCGCGCCGGCCAGCGTGACGCGACCGACAAGGGTAGAGGGGAATTCGATAACGCGGGAGATGATGCGATTCAGCATAAAAGCCTCCATTGATCCGTGCCGGATTGCCTTGAAGTTTGCAAAATGGAAGAAAGCGCTTCAAGGTAACGATCGGCCTCCCAAAAACGGGGAAGATGGGCCGAAGGTCTCGCGGCACTCGCATAAGCCTGTCCCTGTCCGGCACACGACTGTCTTTTTCCGGTAAAAACGGTGTCGGGTCTTCTGATGTTTCACAAAAGCCCCGACACCGTAATACGTAAACAAACGATCTTGTGCGATCCCGCAGCGGATCTGCGGGGGCGGCCGTATGGGCAGCATGGAAATACCGATAACAGTATATGCATGTATGCCCGGAATTATACAGCCAAGGGAAACTGATGCGGCAATTCCGTCCCGTGACGGAAGAAAAGGGGATAAGGTGTCCGGACCGTTATCTCTTGGAGAACTGAGGTGCGCGACGGGCAGCCTTCAGACCGTACTTCTTTCTCTCCTTCATACGCGGGTCACGGGTGAGGAGACCGGCCTTTTTCAGAAGGGGACGGTAGCTCTCATCGACCTGGAGAAGAGCACGGGAGATACCGTGACGGATGGCGCCGGCCTGGCCGGTAACGCCGCCACCGGCAACGGTGACGACAACGTCAAACTTGCCGAGAGTATCGGTGACCATGAAGGGCTGACGGACGAGCAGCTTCAGGGTGTCGAGACCGAAGTAGTTGTCCATCTCACGGTTGTTGATGGTGACAGCGCCGGTGCCTTCGGGGAAGATGCGAACACGGGCGACGGAAGACTTCTTGCGGCCGGTGCCGTAGAAGAATGCTTTCTTAGGCTTGTAGAACATGTTCGGCTACCTCCCTTAGTCAATCGTGGCGATCTCAGGCTTCTGAGCGGCATGGTCGTGCTCAGCGCCCTTGAAGGTCTTGAGGCGGGCAAGGGCGGTACGGCCGATAGAGGTGGCCGGGATCATACCCTTGACAGCGAGCTTCATAGCGAAGTCGGAACGGGTGGCCATCAGAATACGGTAGGGGGTCTCCTTAAGACCGCCGGCGTAACCGGAATGGGTGCGGTAGAACTTCTGCTCGCCCTTTGCGCCGGTGAGGAGCATCTTGTCGGTGTTGATGACGATGACATAATCGCCGCAGTCGACATGGGGGGTGAAGGTGGGCTTGTGCTTGCCGCGAAGAAGAACGGCAGCCTTTGCAGCCACACGGCCCATGGGAATGCCGGCAGCGTCGATAACATACCACTTGCGATCGACGGACTCGCATTTCGCCATGTAGGTGTTCATGGTTTTTCCTCCGTTATATAAAAATGATTTTTTTAAAGCCCGCATATGATACCATAGTCAAAAAGTATTGTCAACACCAAAAATCAATAAAAATAAAAATCCCAATAGACTTCTTCGATTTTCTTTGAATATCTCGCAAATGCTCTCAAATGATCACTTCCAATTTTGTAAAATATTGCATAAAGAAACACACATCCGGCCTGAAAACGGGTCGGCTGTGTGTAAGGGATCTGTTTTAAATAAGGATTACTGAGCGAGGTTCTCGCAGACGGAGTTCATCCATTCCACGGCGCGGGCAGCTTCTTTCTTTGCGGTGAAGAGACCGCCCTTGCAGATGAAGGTATCGGCATAGAGGGTGATGCCGTTTGCGGCGAGGGTCTCGCCAAGCTTCTCGGCAGCGCCCTTACCGCCGGCGGCGCAGAAGAAGGCCACGTTGCGGGTGGAGGCGCGGTTGAGGGTGGAGAGATACTTCACGGTCTTTGCGGGGAGGCCGGTGGCACCGACACCGATGAAGACAACGGCTTCCTTATCGCAGGGGTATGCAGGGGGGACGGAATCGCATTTGCACTGCAGGGCGCGGGCGATGGCTTCGGCAGCCTTGCCGACAGCACCGGAGGCTGTAGAGGTAAGAACTTTAGCTTTCATGATTATGACCGCCTTTCGGTTGTTAAGTGATTTCTGGATGTATTATAACACATTGCGGGAGAAAAGGAAACACCTTTGCAAAAAAAGAACCTGCCCCGGCAAAAGAGTCGGTCACTTTGCAATTTGCGGTTGTGTTTCGCAGCGGGGCATGTTATAATATTGGAAATATGGGTATCTGTAATTAGTATATATATTGCAGGGGCGCGCACCCCGCAGCCCCGGACTTTTCGATACGGAGGATTTACCGGCTTTGGATAAGATCACTGTGCTGCTGCTTTTCGGCGGCATTTCCACCGAACATGAGGTTTCCTGCATCTCCGCCGCATCCGTTGCGGAGCATATCGACCCCGAACGCTACGAGGTCATCCGCGTTGGCATCACCTGCGACGGCCGCTGGCTTCTGTGGGAGGGCGACTGTGACGGCATGCGTGACCGCAGTTGGGAAAAGACCGAGGGTCTTCCGACGGCCTGCCTTCTGCCCGATGCCGGTCTTTCTTCTCTCTGCATCCTGCGGGAGAGCGGCGCGGAGCTCCGGCATGTCGACTGCGTCTTCCCGGTGCTGCACGGCATCGGCGGCGAGGACGGCACCGTTCAGGGACTCTGTCGGCTTGCAGGCATCCCCTGTGTCGGCTGCGGAGTCGCATCCTCCGCGGTCTGTATGGATAAGGCCATGACCAAGGCTGCCGCGGCGCAGGCCGGGCTTTCCCAGGCTCGCTGGCTGGTGGCAGATCCCGGCGCGGACGAGGCGGAGACCGTTGCCCGCGTGGAGGAGAGCTTCGAATATCCCGTCTTTGTCAAACCTGCCAATGCGGGCTCCTCGGTGGGCATCAGCAAGGTGCGCAGCCGTGAGGAACTTTACGAGGCACTTGCCGTCGCCGCGAAGGTTGACCCCAAGGTGGTCATCGAGGAGACGGTCGTCGGCCAGGAGGTGGAGGTCGCCGTGCTCGGTAACCGCAAGCCCTTTGCCAGCATCGTCGGCGAGGTCACCGCGGTGGACGGCTTCTATTCCTACAGCGGCAAGTATCTGGACAATACCTCCGGTCTCTATATCCCGGCGCGGCTGGATGCGGACACGGCGGAGCGCGTGCGCGCCGAGGCCGTGAAGGCCTACAAGGCGCTGGGCTGTGCCGGCTTCTCCCGGGCGGACTTTTTTGTTACCGCCAAGGGTGAGGTCATCTTCAACGAGATCAACACCATCCCCGGATTTACCTCCATCAGTATGTATCCCAAGCTGATGAATGCCTCCGGGATCCCCTTCGGAGAGCTGGTGGACCGGCTCATCGCTCTGGCCCGCGGAACCGAGGAGGAGATCTATGGATAACCGTCCCATCGGGATCTTTGATTCCGGTCTTGGCGGCCTGACGGCGGTCAAGGAGGCGGTGCGGCGCATGCCGGGAGAGGATATCGTCTTCTTCGGTGATACCGGCCGGGTGCCCTACGGTACCCGTTCCACCCCGACCATCATCCGCTATGCACTGGAGGATATGCGTTTCCTCAAGCGCTTTGATATCAAGACCGCCGTGGTCGCCTGCGGCACCGTGAGCACCACGGCGCTGCCGGAGCTTCGCAAAAATTTTGACCTGCCGATCTACGGCGTGACGGAGGCGGCGGTGGATGCCGCCGTCCGTGCCAGCCGCAGCGGGCGCATCGGTGTTATCGGCACCAATGCAAGCATCCGCAGCGGCACCTACGAGCGGCTGCTCCGGGAGCGGCGTGCCGATGCCGAGGTCGTCAGCGTTCCATGTCCGCTGCTGGTCCCGCTGGTGGAAAACGGCCGGTTTGATCCTGCTGACCCCGTGGTTCGGCTCATCCTTGAGGAATATCTTGCCCCGGTCACGGAGTTTGGCGCGGATGCGCTTATCCTCGGCTGCACCCATTACCCGCTGCTGCGGGCTGCGGTGGCGGCGGTGTGCGGCCCGGAGGTCGCGCTGATCGATCCCGGCCGCGAAACAGCGGACGTGCTTTCGCGGGAGCTTGCGGAGCGCGGCCTTGCGGCGGATCCCGCGAGAAAGGGAAGCCTTCGCTGCTTTGTCAGCGACGATGCGGAAAGCTTTTCGCATTTCGGCGGCATGTTCCTCGGACGCGATATCGATGCGGACGTGTCTCTGTGCGATATCTCTGCGGAGAAATAAATAAGGAAAACAAAACCGATCCCATGAAAAAAGACGTGATGATCTCCATCAAGAGCATCCAGGATTCCGGCGGTGAGCCGGACGTGGTGGAGTTTATGACCGACGGGAGCATGTTCTCCCGCAACGGATGCTACTATATTTCCTATAAGGAAAGCGAACTGACCGGCATGGAAGGGACCACCACGGTCCTGAAGCTGGATGAGACCCCGGCCCTCACCCTGACGCGCAAGGGAACCGTCTCCTCGGAGATGGTCTTCCGCAAGGACGTGCGGAATCTCTCGGCGGTGCGAATGGCCGAGGGAAGCCTCACCATCGGGGTGCACACCTTTGCCCTCAATTCCGATCTCCGCCCCGAAGGCGGAAGTATCCGGCTCGGATACACGGTGGAATATGATTCCGAGGTCGCCGCGACCCACAGCCTCGAGGTCTGCGTGCGTGAAAAAACGGGAGGCACAGAATACGAAATTCCGGAGTGTGAATGATCATGATGAACCCCATCGACGAAACCAAACAGCTGCTGTCCGGCCTGGTGGCCGAGGCCTGCCGCGCAGCCATTGCTGCGGGCGAGCTGCCCGACGTTCCCTTTGATGCCCCGGCGGCAGAGACCCCCAAGGATGCCCAGAACGGCGACCTTTCCTCCACCTTTGCCCTTGCGATGTCCAAGGCCATGCGCATGCCTCCCCGCAAGATCGCGGAGACGGTCGTTGCCCGCATGGATCTTTCCGGCACCGTCTTTGACAAGGTGTGGATCGCCGGCCCCGGCTTTATTAACGTCACCTTCGGCCCCGGCTGGTATGCCTCCGTCCTCGGCGAGATCGAGCAGGCGGGTATGCAGTTTGGCCGTCTTGATATTGGCCGCGGCAAGCGCGTCATGGTGGAATTTGTTTCCGCAAACCCCACCGGCCCCATGCACCTCGGCAATGCCCGCGGCGGTGTGCTTGGCGATACGCTGGCTTCTGTGTTTGAGCGTGCAGGCTACGACGTCTGGCGCGAGTTCTACGTCAATGATGCCGGCAACCAGGTCGCTCTCTTCGGTGATTCTCTGCTTTGCCGCTTAAAGCAGCATATCCTCGGCGAGGATGCCGTGGAGTTCCCGGAGGACGGCTATCACGGTGACGATATCCGCGCCCTTGCCGCTGCCTTTGCGGAGGAGAAGGGACAGAATGTTCTTGAAACGCCCGAGGATGAGCTCAAAGCTGCCCTCGTTGCCTTCGGTCTTGAGCGCAATATTGCCCGCATGCAGGCCGACCTTGCTCGCTACAACGTCAAGTACGATATGTGGTTCCGCGAGTCCACCCTGCACGAGAGCGGTGCCGTTGCGGAGACCATCGAGATCCTCCGCCAGGCCGGCGCTCTTTATGAAAAGGAAGGCGCCGTCTGGTTCCGTGCCACCGACTATGGCTGCGACAAGGACGAGGTCATGGTCAAGCAGAACGGCTTCTACACCTACTACGCCGTGGATATCGCCTATCACCGCAACAAGTTCCTCGTTCGTGGCTTTGACGAGGTCGTCGATGCCCTCGGCGCCGACCATCACGGTCACACCATCCGCTTCCAGGCCAGCATGAAGGCCATCGGTGTCAAGCCCGGTTCCCTGCGCTTCATGCTCTTCCAGCTGGTCAACCTCATGCGCAACGGCGAGGCTGTTCGCATGTCCAAGCGTACCGGCAAGGCCATCACCCTCTCCAACCTGCTGGATGAGATCAGCGTGGATGCCGCCCGCTTCTTCTTCAACTACCGTCAGCCCGACACCCATCTCGACTTCGACCTTGACCTCGCCGTCAAGGAGGAGAACGAGAACCCCGTCTTCTATATCCAGTATGCCCATGCGCGTATCTGCTCCCTCATCCGCATGCTCGCGGGCGAAGGTATCTCGGTGCCGGCTGCCGGCGAGATCGACGCCGCAAAGTTTGAAACGGCAGAGGAGAAGGCGCTTATCCGCCGCCTTGCCATGCTGCCCGAGGAGATCCGCTTTGCCGCCCGTGATCTTGATCCCACCCGCCTTGCCCGCTACGCGGTAGATCTGGCTGCGGCCTTCCACACCTTCTACAATGCCTGCCGTATCCGCGGTGAGGAGAAGGACGTTATGCTTGCCCGTCTCAAGTTGGCCGACTGCACCCGCGAGACCATTGCAAACGTTCTCGGCATGATGAAGGTCAATGCCCCCGACCATATGTAATTTACAGCCAGGAGGTATATCTGTCATGGAAACTGCAAAATACAAGCGCGTACTGATCAAGGTCAGCGGCGAAGCGCTGGCAGGTGACAAGCACTTTGGACTGGATATCCCCACCGTGGATGCCGTTGCGGCCCAGATCGCCCGCTGCGTCCGTGCCGGCGTGGAGGTTGCTGTTGTGACCGGTGGCGGAAACTACTGGCGCGGCCTGAAGGACGGCGGCCCTATGGAGCGTACCCGTGCCGACAATATCGGCATGCTCGCCACCGTTATGAACTGCCTTGCCCTCTCCGAGAGCCTCGAGCGCTGCGGCATTGAGACCCGCGTGCAGACGGCGGTGGAGATGCGCGAGATCGCAGATCTCTACACCCGCCGGGAAGCCGACCGGGAACTTAAGGCCGGCCGCGTGGTGCTGCTGGGCTGCGGCACCGGAAATCCCTTCTTCTCCACGGACACCGGTGCGGTGCTCCGCGGCACGGAGATCGCGGCAGATGTCATCATGCTTGCCAAAAACATCGACGGCATCTACGATTCCGATCCCCGCAAGAACCCCGATGCCAAAAAGTTTGACCGCCTGACCTACAAGGAGATCCTGGATCGCGGACTCACCGTCATCGACTCCACGGCGGCAAGCCTCTCTATGGATAATAAGACCCCGCTGCTTCTCTTTGCCCTGTCCGATCCCGAAAATATCTATCGGGCCTGCATGGGTGAACAGGTGGGAACCCTCGTCACTGCGGAATAATTTAAAAAACATATAAAAGATAACAATCTGGAGGTAAAACGCATGAACAAGACCGAATACGCCCCCTATGAGGAGAAAATGAACAAAACCGTGGCATCTCTCGAGACCGAGTATGCCGCTATCCGCGCCGGCCGCGCAAATCCCGCCGTGCTGGATAAGCTGACCGTTGAGTACTACGGTGCTCCCACTCCCATCAACCAGATCGCCGCCATCTCCGTTCCCGAGCCCCGTATGCTCGTCATTGCCCCCTGGGATCCCGCACAGCTGAAGGCCGTTGAGAAGGCCATTCTCGCCTCCGATATCGGCATCACCCCCACCAACGACGGCAAGTCCATCCGCCTTTCTTTCCCCTCTCTGACTGAGGAGCGCCGTAAGGACCTCGTCAAGCAGGTCCGCAAGTATGCTGAGGACTCCAAGGTCGCCGTCCGCAATATCCGCCGCGACGGTCTCGAGGTCTTCAAGGCCCGCAAGAAGAAGTCTGAGATCACCGAGGACGATATGCGCGCCGTGGAGAAGGATCTGCAGGATATGACCGACAAGTTCTGCAAGAAAGTGGACGAGGTCTGTGCCCGCAAAGAGAAGGAACTGCTTGAGGTCTGATTCTGACCGTGAAGCTTTTTGCAAAAAAATATGACCCCGCGGCGGATATCGAGGATATCCGCCGTGCGGGGAAGCTTCCGGCGCACATTGCCATCATCATGGACGGCAACGGGCGTTGGGCGGAAAGCCGTGGCCTGCCCCGAAATGCGGGACATGCCCGCGGCAGTGAAAATTTCGACCGCATCGCCATCGCCTGTTCGGACATGGGCATCCGTTATCTGACGGTTTATGCCTTTTCCACAGAGAACTGGAAGCGGGAGAAGGCGGAAGTGGATGGAATTTTCGATCTTTTCCGCAAGTATCTGAAAAAATCCTGCGATGAGATGGTGGAGCGCAATGTCAAGCTCCGCGTATTTGGAGATACCTCCGCTTTCCCGGAGGATATTCTGGAACTCATCGACCGGGCGGCGGAACTGTCAAAGCAGACCACCGGTATGCAGGTCAACGTGTGCATCAATTACGGCGGCAGGGACGAGCTGGTCCATGCCGCCAAAAGTCTTGTCCGGGATGCGGCGGAAGGCCGTCTCTTGCCGGATGCGGTGGATGCCGCAATGCTGGAATCCCGGCTCTATTCCGCCGGGGTACCCGATCCGGATCTTCTGATCCGCACGGGCGGCGACATGCGGGTGTCCAATTTTCTGCTCTGGCAGATCGCCTATTCGGAATTCTATATTACGGATACCCTTTGGCCCTCCTTCTCAAAGGAGGAGCTTTGTCGTGCCATTCTCTCCTTTGCGGGACGTGACCGCCGGTTTGGCGGCTACGGCAAGTCCCGTTCCGGCCGGAAATAAAGAAAGGAAGCGGTTAGCGCCATGCTCGTCAGAACCCTTGCCGCAGCGGTATTGCTGCCGGTTTTTATCCTCATCATCTACTTTGCGCCCCTGTGGACTGCCGCAGCGGCGCTTTGCCTGCTTTGTGTCCTTGCTGCCCATGAGTTTGTCCGTGCCACCGGCCTTGTGAAGAGCCGCGCCGCGGCAGGTGTTGCCATGGCAGCGGCTGCCGGCATCCCCTGGTGGATGTATTTTGAGCTGGATGCCGCATGGCTGCTGCTCGGGCTGTTTCTTTTGGTTACGGTACTTTTCACCATGGCCATTCTGCGGCATGACAAGATCCGTGCGCCGGAGATTTTCGCCGCCCTTTTCGGGGGTGCGGTGCTTCCCTTCTTTCTCAGCCTGATGCTTTCGGTGCTGATGGGGGAGAAGGGAAAATATCTTGTACTGATGCCTTTCATCGCCGCATGGATGAGCGATACCTGCGCCTATTTTGGAGGCACGTTTTTCGGAAAACACAAGCTTGCCCCGGAGATCAGCCCCAAAAAGACGGTGGAGGGATCTGCGATCGGTATCGTCGGAGCCTGCCTGTTCCAGCTTTTGTATGCATGGATCCTCATGCGCTTCTTTGAGATCCGTCTCAATATTCCGGTGGTCATCCTCTTTGGACTTGCCGGCGCGGCAGTGGGACAGATCGGAGATCTCGCCCTGTCGCTGGTCAAGCGCGAGGTGGGCATCAAGGACTACGGCAAGTTGATGCCGGGACACGGCGGTGTTCTGGACCGCTTCGACAGTGTTATCTTCATTCTGCCGCTTTTCTGTGCTTTGGACCGTATCTTTGGAATGATCCTGTAAATTGAGGTATAAACTTTGAGTATGACCCAATCTCTTGTCATCCTTGGCTCCACCGGCTCCATCGGTCGGCAGACACTGGAAGTATGCCGCCATCTCGGCCTGCGCGCGGATACCCTCTGTGCCCGCAAAAACGTCGGGCTCATGGAGGAGCAGATCCGCGCCTTTGCGCCCCGTACGGTTGCCATGGCCGATCCGGAGGCCGCCCGTGAGTTGCGCCTGCGGGTGGCGGACACGGCGACCCGGGTGCTTTCCGGTCCGGAAGGCGTGGAGAGCGCCGTGGCGGAATCTGCGGCGGATACCGCGGTTACTGCCATGGAGGGCATCTCCGGCCTGCGTCCGACCATGGCGGCCATTGCCTCCGGCAAGAAGATCGCCCTTGCCAATAAGGAAACCCTGGTCTGTGCCGGTGCCCTTGTCTATGCCGCCGCAAATGCCGCGGGTGTGGAGATCCTCCCGGTAGACTCCGAGCACGCCGCCATTCACCAGTGCCTCATGGCGCGGGGAGGCGGAGAAGGATGCGTACGCCGCATCATCCTGACGGCCTCGGGCGGTCCTTTCTTTGGAAAGACCGCGGAAGAGCTGGCCGGTGTGACCGCCGCGGATGCCCTGCGGCATCCCAACTGGAAAATGGGGCAAAAAATCACCCTCGACAGTGCTACACTGATGAACAAGGGCCTGGAGTTGATCGAGGCCATGCATCTTTTCCGCGTCTGCCCGGAGAATATTTCCGTGGTGGTGCATCGGGAAAGCATCATCCATTCCCTTGTGGAATTTTGTGACGGCTCCACCATGGCGCAGCTCGGCGTGCCGGATATGCGCCTGCCCATCCAGTATGCCCTCACCTGGCCGGAACGGAGGGAGAGCCTTACGCCCCCGGTGGATCTTGCCCGGGTGGGAACCATGCGTTTCTTTGCCCCGGACGATGTCAATTTTCCTGCACTTCCGCTCGCACGGCGGGTAGCCGCCATGCCTTCCTCTGCCGCCGTCACCATGAACGGCGCCAATGAGGTCGCCGTGGCCGCGTTCCTTGCCGGAAAGATTTCCTTTGGAAAAATTGCGGAGATCTGTACCCGTGCGGTGGAGGACACACCTGCCGTTTCCTGCGCAAATATCGGTGAGGTGCTGGAGTTTGATGCCGCAGCGCGGGAATATGCGACTTCCCGCATCTGAATGCTGAACATCCCGAAAGGTAGGTAGTCCTTTGCATATCATTATCGCGATCCTTGCCCTGAGCGTGCTGGTCATCATCCACGAATTCGGGCATTTCATTTTTGCAAAGATCTTTGGCGTCCGTGTCAACGAGTTTTCTGTGGGCCTCGGCCCCAAGCTCTTTGGTTTCCGGGCGGGGGAGACGGTCTTTGCCGTCCGCGCCATTCCTTTTGGCGGTGCCTGCATGATGGAGGGAGAGGACGGAGAGTCCGATCCCGAGGATCTTCCGGAGGATTGGGA
>JAFYLV010000173.1 GCA_017556885.1 Clostridia bacterium
CCTTGTGGAATAGGAGAGACCGCCAAGACGGGTGAAAACACGTTCGGTATCATGGGTGGAAAGGGAATTGAGCAGCCGGTGCAGCATGGGCGCGGGATAATTCTCGCAGATCTGCATGACGCAGTCGCAAAGCTCCTTTTCCGGACCGCCGGCCGCATAGTTTAAAATAGCGGTGCGGAAGGGGTAATTCATCACGGAATCCAGCTCGCTGCCGTGCAGATATTTGCGGCGTTTGCCGTAGCTGATCTTGTTGGAGGCATCCTCCCAGACTTCACCGATGAGCAAAGCACCGGGCTTTTCCTTGCGGATGCGAGCCCGAAGCTCTGCGATAAACTCGTCGGGAAGCTCATCGGCAACATCCAGACGGTAACCGTCCGCGCCGAGGCGCAGCCAATGGGCCACCACACAGTCATCGTCCCGTAGAACATAGTTGAGGTATGAGGGGGTCATTTCCTCCACACAGGGGAGCGTCTTGACATCCCACCAGCATTCGTAATCGTAGGGATAGTTGCGGAAACGGTACCAATCGTAATAAGGAGAATCCTTACCTTTGGAGAGCGCTCCGTCACCAAATTCACCGAGACTGTCAAAGTAGACACTTCTTGAGCCGGTATGGGAAAAAACGCCGTCCAAAATGATGCGGATACCGTATTTGTGCGCGGTATCACAGAGGTGGGTGAAGTCTTCGTCGGTACCGAGCATGGGATCGCACCGCTTGTAATCGGCGGTGTCATAGCGATGGTTGGACCATGCCATGCAGATAGGATTGAGATAGATGGCATTCACGCCAAGATCGGCAAGATAGGGAAGCTTTGATTCGATCCCGCGGAAATTGCCGCCGTAAAAGTCATTGTTTTCGATCTTTCCGGAGGGGCCGGGACGCCATTCGGGCGTTTCGGCGGTGTTGGTATGTACCGTGAAGGGACGCAGTTTTTCCGTCAGATCACACTCACCCGCTTTGCAGAAGCGGTCGGGGAAGATCTGGTAAAAAACCGACCCCTCAGGGATCGCGGGCGGCACATAATCCGCATCGTAGACCGTCAGCTGCCAGCAATCCCCTTCAAGCGTCGGGCGGTTGTCAGCATCGCGCAGGATGCGGAAGCTTCCTTCATCGGTTGCGATCTCAAAGTTGTAAAACCACAATCCGGGTGCAAGGCAGGGGAGAATGACCCGGTAGGGAATCTCGCCGTTTTCGCACCGTCCGGGGCGCATTTCATATTCGGTGGCATCACCGCCGTCGGGAAAGAGGCAGAGGGCCACCTTGGTGGCCCCCGGCTCGGAAACGTATAGGGTGATGGCGCAGCCTTCGGTGTCGGTTATGGCACCGAAGGGCTTTTTACAGTCAGCGCTGCGGCTGTCATAGCGTATGTGGCGGATCATAACATCCAGATGCGGTCGGCATACTCGGCGACGGCACGGTCGGAGGAGAAGATGCCGGCACGGGCGGTGTTGATCAGGGACATACGGGTAAAGACATCGGGCTTTGCCCAGGTCTCGGCAACGCGCTTCTGGGCGTTGCGGTAAGCCGCAAAGTCGGCAAGGCACATGTAGCAGTCGGCGGTGCCGCCCCAGCCGTTGGTCAGAGAATCGGCGATGTCATCAAAGCGGGTGCCAAGAATATCGGAGCGAAGCATGCCGATCACGGCGGAGAGATCGGGATCCGTGGCAACAAAATGCATGGGATCGTAGCCGCGCTGACACAGAGCCTCGACCTCGTCGGCATGGAGACCGAAGAGGAACATGTTTTCCTCGCCGACCTGCTGGCAGATCTCGACGTTGGCGCCGTCGAGGGTACCGAGGGTGACGGCACCGTTGATCATCAGCTTCATGTTGCCGGTGCCGGAGGCTTCCTTACCGGCCACGGAGATCTGCTCGGAGATATCAGCCGCGGGAATGATCTTCTCGGCAAGAGAGACCTTGTAGTCCTCAAGGAAGACCACCTTCAGCTTGTCGCGCACGGAAGGATCGGCGTTGACGGTATCGGCGATGGCAACGATGAGACGGATGATGCGTTTGGCCATCAGGTATCCGGCAGAGGCCTTAGCGCCGAAAATGAAGACGCGGGGCGGCAGATCCAGCTCCGGATGCTCCTTAATGGTACGATAAAGGTGGAGCAGATGCAGCGCATTGAGAAGCTGGCGCTTGTACTCATGCAGGCGCTTGATCTGAATGTCAAAGATGGCATCCGGAGAGACGACAACACCGTTGCGCTCACGGATAATGGAGGCAAGGCGCTCCTTGTTCTGGCGCTTGACACCGCGAATGGCCTCCAGCACGGACTGATCGTCGGCATAACGCTCGAGATCGCGGAGCTTTGAGGCATCCTTCTTGAAATCGTCACCGATGAGGGCGGACAGAAGACTGGTCAGTGCAGGGTTGCCCTGGCAGAGCCAGCGGCGATAGGCGATGCCGTTGGTGACGTTGGTAAACTTCTCCGGCTCAATGCGGGCAAAGTCACGGAAAATGGAATCGCAGAGGATCTGCGAGTGCAGCTGGGAAACGCCGTTGACGGTGTGGCAGCAGCAGAGGCAGAGATTGGCCATGCGCAGCTCGCCGTGGGCAATGGGGGCCATGTAATCGATGCGTGCGAGATCACCGGGATACGCAGAGGAGAAGCGTACACGGGCACGGCGGTCAATCTCCTCGCAGATCTGGCAGATGCGGGGCAGCTCGGACCGGAAAAGCTCCAGATTCCAGCGCTCAAGTGCCTCGCTCATGACGGTATGGTTGGTGTAGGAAAGGGTGCGGCAGCAGATGCTCCACGCCTTTTCCCAGGTGTAGCCGTACTCGTCCAGCAACAGGCGCATGAGCTCGGGCACGCACATGGCGGGATGGGTGTCGTTGATGTGGACAGCCATCTTGTCGGGCAGAGTGTCCAAAGAGCCATAGTTCGCAACGTGGTCGCGCAGGATGGTCTGCAGGGTGGCGGAACACATGACGTACTGCTGGCGGATGCGAAGGCGCTTTCCGGCCTCGTGGTTGTCGGCAGGGTAGAGGACCTTGGAGATGACCTCGGCCATGGTGTTCTCCTCCAGCGCCTTGACGTAGTCACCGCGGGAGAAGGTGGACATATCGAAGCTGTTCTTGGACTTGCAGCTCCAAAGCACAAGACGGTTGACGGAATCGGTACCGTAACCGGTGATGAACATATCGGAAGGAACGGCGATCACGCTGTGGTAGTCGTGATACTCGGGAGTCAGACGTCCGTCCTGATCCTTCAGCGTTACATAGCCGCCAAAACGGACCTCGACGGCATCCTCCTCGCGGGTGTGAAGCCACTGACCGCCGAGAGAAAGCCAGTCATCGGGGAATTCCATCTGCCAGCCGTCAACGATCTTCTGACGGAAGATGCCGAACTCATAGCGGATGGAATAACCGGTCACAGGCATGTCCATGCCGGTAGCAGCATCCATGTAGCAGGAGGCGAGACGACCGAGACCGCCGTTGCCGAGGCCGGGATCGGGATCCAGCTCGATCAGACGGTCAAGATCGGCACCGCAGAGCGCCAATGCCTTTCGGTAGTCCTCTGTCAGTCCGGAATTGTGCAGGGCGTTGCGGAGATTGGGGCCGACAAGAAATTCCATGGAAAGATAGGCGGCGCGCTTGCGGCCGGTTTTGTCGCAGTTCTCCTCGAAACGGCGGCTCTTATCCAGCAGGCCGTCAGCCAGAATGGAGCAAAGCACCTTGTAACGCTGATGGTCGTTTGCCACGGTCATATCATGACCGAAAAGACGGAGAGAAGTCTCGTCGAGGAGCTTACGGATGTTTTCTGAAGTCATTTGCTATAGATTCCTTTCGATATGGGGGAGTAGATCTAAAGTATTTCAGCCGTTATAGCTTTCGCGGCAACGGATGATATCGCGGTAAAGCTGCATATAGGCGTCGCCGGAACGCTGCCAGCTGTTGTCGGCCTTCATGCAGTTGCGGGAGAGGGAAGCCCAGGCATCGCGGTCTTCGCGCAAGGCAAGTGCGCGGCGCAGACCGTCCAGCATGGCAAGCGGATGGTAATCGTAGAAGGTGAAGCCAAGACCGCTGCCGTCGGTGGGATCGTAGGCGGGCACGGTGTCTGCAAGTCCGCCGGTGCGGCGAACCAGGGGCACGGTTCCGTAGCGCATGGCGATCATTTGGGACAGACCGCAGGGCTCGTTGCGGGAAGGCATGAGGAAAATGTCGGAGCCTGCGTAGATACGGTTGGCAAGTGCCGCATTGAATTCGATGCGGGCAGCAACCTGACCCGGACGCTGCGCGGCATAGTGACGGAAAAGCGCCTCGTATTTCGGCTCACCGGTGCCGAGGATGACCAGCTGAATGTTTTCGGCAAGCATTTCCTCGATGACATCGGCCACGAGCTCGACACCCTTATGTCCTACCAGACGGGAAACGATGGAGACCACCGCCGCATCCTCGCGGACCTCAAGCCCCATCTCGCGCTGCAGGGCTTCTTTACAGGCTGCCTTGCCTGCGGGATCGTCCGCATTGAAACGCGCGGGAAGGGCGATGTCGGTGCTCGGATTGAAGGTGTCAACATCAATACCGTTGGTGATGCCGCAAAGCTTGCAGCCGTAACGCTGGAGAATGCTGTAAAGCTCACGGGAGACCTCAGGGTAGGAAAGCTCCACCGCATAGGTCTCGGAAACGGTGCTCACCCGGTCGGACATGACGATGCCGGCCTTCATCAGATTGGCGCACCCGTCATTTTCCAAAACGCTGATCCAGTTGCCGGAGAGACCGAGCACATCGCCGATGAAGTGCAGGGGCGCCTTGCCCTGGTATTCGATGTTGTGGATGGTGAAAAGTACGGGGATCGCACTGTAGTCGGGCAGATGACGATAATGTGCCTCGAGAAACACGGGAATGAGTGCAGTCTGCCAGTCGTTGCAGTGAATACAGTCGGGATACCAGGAGATCTGCGCAAGGGATTCCAATACGGCTTTGGAGAAGTAGGCGAAACGCTCGCCGTCATCGTTATAACCGTAGGAGCCCTCGCGGGCAAAGTAATATTCATTGTCGATGAAATAATAGGTCAGTCGGCCGTCGGCACTCTCGGCCTTGAAGAGACCGACGTGCTGAATGCGCCAGGAAAGATGAACGTAAAAGCTCTTGACGAAGGTGATCTCGGAAAAACCGCGCTTTTTGATGGCATCGTAATAGGGCATAAAAACGCAGACTTCATTTTGCGGATTTCGTGCAAGCTCCGCAGGGAGAGCCTGTGCAACATCGCCGAGACCGCCGCTTTTATAATAGGGAGCGGCTTCGGAGGTGGCAAACAGAATTTTCATACGGTTTCTCCCTTTCTGACGATTATAGGATTGTTTTTGGAACCGAGAAGGTGTGTGCCGGCAGTCACATGCACATCCTTATCGAGTATGCAGTTCTCAACAACGGCACCGGGATCGATGCGGCAGTTCTGCATGACGATGGAGTGGGAGACCCTTGCACCCTCGGAGATCTGGACACTGCGGAAGAGGACGGAGTTCTCTGCGGTTCCATCGAGCATGCAGCCGTCAGCAACGGTGCACTCCTTTACGGAGCTGCCGCGGCCGTAGAGGGTGGGAACTTCGTCACGTACCTTCGTATAGATGGGACGGTCGGGGTTGAAAAGATCGGAACGCAGGCCGCTCTCGGTCAGGCGGAAATTGTTATGGAAGTAGGAAGGTATGTCGAGATTGAAGAGGACCTCGCCCGTATGCTCCCACAGATTGACGGAAAGACTTCCGTTGTTGAAACCGCGCTGCAGGAAATTGGACTCCAGGTGGGTGCGTCCGGCAGCCACATAGCGGCGGACAATACCGAGAAGGACCTGGCGGGAGAGGAGGTACATGCCAAGTCCGATGGCCTGACCTGCGACGGCAGGATAGTTGGTGAGGATGGAATCCACGCGGTCTCCGTCGGCATCCATCACAAGAGAGTGGATGGCACCGTCGGCCTCACCGGCGCGGACGGCGACAACGGTAATGTCGCAGTCGCTGCTGATGTGATCGGCAAGCACCTCTTTGAGATCAATATTGCAGAGAATATTAGAGTCGGAGAGGACCACGTAGTCCTCAGGGCATCGGGCAAGGAAACTGAGCGCATTGGAGAGTGCCTCCAGCTTGCCGCGGTAGACGTCGCTCTTGCCGGAACCGAAGGGGGGCAGGAAGACGAGACCGCCGTCCTTATTGTTCAGATCCCACTCCTGTGCATTGCCAATGTGATCCATCAGGGACTGATAGTTATACTTTGTGACCACGCCGATGCGGGAAACCCCTGCATTGGTCATGTTGGACAGGGTAAAGTCGATCTGGCGGTAGCGACCGCCGAAGGGGATGGAGGCGGCGGTGCGGATCTTGGTAAGCTCACCGAAGCACTCATCGTACATGTTGCTGAAAACGATGCCGGCCATTCTGTTGGAAACCATCATGATTCTTATGCCTCCTCTCACTCAGCGTACGAAGGCGGCGGGAAGCTTCTCGCCGGCCTCGGTGGTTTTCTCTCGTCCGAGCACGGCGATGCCCCAACCGTCACCGTGGATCTCCGGGGCTTCACCGACGGAAGAATTCTCGGCAACCACAGCCCCCTCGCCGATGATGGCGTAGGACACGTGGGCACCGGCACAAACC
>JAFYLV010000025.1 GCA_017556885.1 Clostridia bacterium
CACCGGAGGGCTCGGCTCCACCTATGTGCTCACCGCCGGCGCCGTATGGATCGGCGGCAGCGGCTCCGTGGTCAACGTTGCCGCGGGAACGGAGCATACCTCCGTCACTATGGCAAAAAACCAGCGCTATATCCAGACGGAAAAAACCGGCTCCACCCTTTCCGCCACCCAGAACGGAACGGTGCTTTACGTTGCCGGCACCTATAAGGTCTCCCGCGCGGATGCATACAAGCAGGAAAACGTGGATATGGCCTTTGCCCTGCGGCAAATGCACCTGATGAGCGGCACCCCCGAGGGTCTGAAGCTGACAAAGCAGCTCACCCGCGGCGAGGGACTTGTCTTTATGCTCAACTTCCTCGGTGTTGCCGATGAGGCCTCCAAGACCACCGGCGAGATGCCCTTCAAGGACGTTCCCGACTGGCTGCGTCCCTATGCGGCCTACGCCTGGCAGCACAAGCTGGTGGCCGGCACCTCCGCCACCACCTATAAGCCCGATGATGCCATGACGGATTTTGAGTTCATCACTCTGATGCTGCGTATCCTCGGCTACAGCGACACGAACGGCAAGGATTTCATCTGGAAGGAATCCCTTGCCAAGGCCGAAAGCCTCGGCATCTATACCGCAAAGGAAAAGCAGTACCTGGACAGCGGCAATTTCGTCCGCGACAAGGCCGTTTATTCCCTCTTCTATCTGCTGGATGCCAAGCGCACCACCGGCGAGACCATGCTTTCCTACCTTGTGACGAGCGGAGTCACCACCCCGGAGGAAGCTGCCGCCGCACGCCAGTACATTGCCCGCGTCCGATAAACAAGCAGAACTCCGGCGCTTCCCTCCCGGGGAAATGGCGGGGGCTCATAAAACGGTTACAGTCCCGGCAGATACTTCTTCCGGGGCTGTTCTTGTATGCATTGCGGCGATATGATAGAATAGATCAAACAGTTAGACTTGAATTCTAAGAGGATGTGTTTTTTATGAAGATTGAAAATGCAGAATTAAAATACATAGGAAAAATCGTGGCCATATCGAAGGCTGCTTTTAATAGCGATATTACTGTTGGGTCTTCCACCTCGGGCGGGCCTCCGGAATATGATTCTGTGCCATGGCATGAGGATATGCTGAATAAGGGACATTTATTTCAAGCTATTGAAGATGGAGAAATCGTTGGTGGAGCAATTTTGTTTTTGGACAATAATGGGGAATTTCTATATGTGGGAAGAATATTTATAGACCCAATTCATCACAGGAAGGGATACGGTATTTCTTTGATGGCCTTGATAGAAAAACGCTATCCGCATGTTAAGCAAATTATGCTTGATACACCTCTTTGGAATGTAAGAACAAATGCATTTTACAAGAAATTAGGTTATTCTGAAGTAAAACGGGATGAGGAATTTGCATACTATCAAAAGGATTTGAAATAAGAGATCCAGTCTATCGAACAGATATGAGGGCGCACTTCTATACACCTTGCGGTGTAGTGCGTTTGATGCGATGGTACACCGCACCAAAGCCTCCCTTGTGTAAAGGGAGGTGGCACGGCAAAGCCGTGACGGAGGGATTGTCATGCAGTCAAAGCATAATAAACAGTTGGTTCCATTGGCAAAGCAACTGTGAAAAGAAATGACAAAGGAAGAACGGCATCTTTGGTACGATTTTCTGCATACTTATCCTGTTCGCTTTTCCCGACAAAAAGTGCTTGGAAAATATATTGCTGATTTTTACAGTGCCGAAGCAAAACTTGTTATTGAGTTGGATGGCTCCCAACACTATGAAACAGATGAAATGGAAAAAGATGCAGAACGCACATCGTTTTTGGAGAGATATGGTCTTACCGTTATTCGGATTCCCAACAACGAAGTAAGCAGAAATTTCCTCGGCGTTTGTGAGCATATTGATTCTGCGGTAAAACAATCCCTCAATCAGCTTCGCTGACAGCTCCCTTTACACAAGGGAGCCTTGCGCGTGTCTGCGCCAGTGCATCATATGAAAAACCTCCCTATGAGATTTCTCACTGGGAGGTTTAACTGTTTTACGAGCATCCGCCTATGCTCCGGACTTTTTATTTTTACCCCAGCACCTTATCCGCAACGCTCTCCGCGAGACGGTCAACACCGGCAAAGTTCATATAGGGCACATAGCAGGCCTCCAGCCGATCGTGCCGCGCCTTTGCCCGGGCAAGGGCGGCACAGGCACTGTTTGTGAGGTGCTCCGCCCGGCGCTCATCCTCCCGCAGACGGGGCAAAACCGGTGCCAGCAGCTCCCGGTCGGGGATGTGATCGGTGCGGATCCCCCGCACCCCCGTTCCGCCGAAGGGATGATCGGGCGTTGCGGTGACGAAGCCCACCCCGAGCTCCGGCAGCAGGATATGCTCCAGCTTTTTGGGATTCAGGGGACAATGCCCGGCGATCACCGTGAGCCCGGCCGCCTTTGCGGCGGTCTGTACCGGCGCAAGCACAAAGGGGGCGAGCCCCAGCCGATCCTCCAGCACCACCACCCGGTCACACAGAGCGCTCACCGTTTCCCCGAAAAAGACCCGCCCCGCAGGGGTGATTCCCCCGAGAAATCGGCGCACCACCCGACCGCCGGACTTTTTCTCCGTGGGGATATAGCGGCGTGCCAGAGCGCGGCCGCGCCGGTGCAGCTGCTCCCGGGCAACCGCGGTGAGGGAGGTATCCAGAATATTCGCCGCAAGCTCCGCCGCGGCATTGAGATACCGATAGGCCGCGGTGAATTCCTGCCGCATGGCACCGGTTTCCGTCTCGATCTCCGTCCGATGGGCGGCGATGCCCTCACTGTCCCAGTAAGGGCTGAAGGAAATATAATCCTCCACCGCCCCGGCGCAGCCCGCCTCGATCACGTGGGGCGAGGTACCGTCCACCACGGCGGTGCCCCGTTCCGGAAAAACGATGCCGTCAAGGCTCCCGGGGTCGGAGGCGCAGTGATAATACACACAGGTAAAGCCCGCCGCCTCGCCAAGGGCAGCCACCTTTTTCATCAGACCGGATTTTCCCGTTCCCGGGCCCCCTTTGAGGATGCACACCCGTCGCCGCTCCGCCGGGGGCAGATACTCCTCCCGGAAGGCAAAAAAGCCCTCCGCTGAATTCGTGCCGAAAAAGTAACGGATCTTGTTCTCTGTGGGCATATTTTTGCTCCTCATTTCTGCATTGGTTTTATTTCAGCATATGCGCATCCTTCCGCACGGGTTCCGCCGGCTTTTGTTCTGCTTTCCGCCTGCACTTCCCGCAAAGCCGCCGCTGCGGAAAGCTCCTTTTCCGAGAGAATGGCCCGCGCCGCCGCGTACCAGCCAAGTTCTTTTTCCGTCATCCCGCGATTTCGCCTCCTTTTTACACGTATTTTACCCATGGGACGCGGAAAAAACACTTCCGCCCTTGACAAATCCGCGCTTTCGGAGTACAATAATGCATGCTCATTATGCGCTGGTGTAGCACAGTCGGTAGTGCAGCTGATTCGTAATCAGCAGGTCGTGTGTTCGAGTCACATCACCAGCTCCACGTGAAAAACCTCTTTTGTCATCTGACAAAGGAGGTTTTTTCATGCCTTGCGGATCGAGCGGTATAGCTTTTCCACTTTCCCTTGCGCTTTCTTCCGTTTTATGCTATAATTTTCATTGTTTTTCAGATATTTTCCGCAAAGGAGTTCATACATTATGGGTCGTGAAAAACTCGGCAGCCGTCTCGGCTTTATCCTGCTCAGCGCAGGCTGCGCCATCGGCTGCGGAAACGTTTGGAAATTCCCGTGGATGGCCGGTCAGAACGGCGGCGGCGGTTTTGTTCTCATCTACATCGTATGCCTGCTCGTTCTCGGTCTTCCCGTTATGGTGATGGAGCTTTCCGCCGGCCGCGCCGCCCAGGCAAGCCCCATCGGCATCCACAAGGCGCTGCAGAAGCCCGGTCATAAGTGGCATATCCACGGCTGGCTCGCCCTTGTCGGCAACATCTGCCTCATGGCCTTCTATACCGTGGTCTGCGGCTGGATGTTCAATTATTTCATCCGCTTCGTTATCGGCGACTATCAGGACCTCGGCTTTACTGCCATGGTCTCCGACCCCACCATCAACGTGGTTTTCCTTGCCGTCACCGTCATTCTCGGCTTCGGTGTTCTTTCCTTCGGACTGCAGGGCGGTCTTGAGCGCGTGACCAAGTATATGATGGTCGCACTGCTGCTGCTGATGGTCGTTCTCTCCATTCGCAGCATCACGCTGCCCGGCGCTGCTGAGGGACTCAAGTTCTACCTGCTGCCCGATTTTGCCAAGATCAACGGCTCCACCGTTGTCGCCGCCATGAACCAGGCCTTCTTCACCCTCTCCCTCGGCATCGGCTCCATGGCCATCTTCGGCAGTTATATCGGCAAGGAGCGCTCCCTGCTTGGTGAAAGCATCAATATTCTGGTGCTGGACACCTTCGTTGCCTTCGTTTCCGGCCTCATCCTCTTCCCTGCCTGCTTTACCTACGATCTGGAGGTCACCGCCGGTCCTTCCCTGCTTTTCGACACCATGGCCACCGTTTTCCGCAATATGCCCGGCGGCCGTCTGTGGGGTTCGGTCTTCTTCCTGTTTATGGTTTTCGCCGCCTTCTCCACGGTCCTCGCCGTTTTCGAGAACATTCTCGCCTGCGTGCGCGAGCTTACCGGCTGGAGCCGCCGCAAGGGCTGCGTCATCTGCGGCATCGGCATTTTCCTGCTGGCGCTGACCACCGCCCTCGGTAATTCCGTTATCCCCTTCCATCCCTTCAGCCCCTCCTCCAGCTTCCTCGATCTGTGGGATTTCATCGTGTCGAGCAACCTTCTGCCTCTCGGCAGCCTGCTCTTTGCCCTCTTCTGCTGCAACAAGTGGGGCTGGGGCTGGGATAACTTCATTGCAGAGGCCAATGCCGGCCGCGGCCTGAAGGTCAAGCCCTGGATGAAGCCCCTCTTCCGCTACTTCATCCCCGCCGTTGTCATCTTCCTTTACGTTTACGGCCTTGCCACCTTCCAGTGGAAATAATGCATTTGTCTTGTCGGGAGTCCCGTCGGGGACTCCCTTTTTTTGCGCATTTTTTCCGCCTTTCGGTCATATTCTTCCATGCAAACGGAATTTTGGGAGGAATATTTTCAATGGATGCGGCAATTCTCGTGCTTTATCTTGCGGCGCTCGTCTTCGTCGGGCTTTCCGGTAAAAAGGCAAAGGATCTGGGAAGCTTTTCCCGGGCGGAGCCGGGACTTTTTGCGCTGACGGCCACCCTTTCCGCCGGGTTTATCGGGGGCGGCTTTTCCTCCGGTAATGCGGCAGCCTGCGCCGCCGGCGGCATCCAGCCCGCGCTCATTCTCTGCGGATTTACCCTCGGCTGGTTGATCCTCGGGCTGCTGCTTCCGCGGATGCGCTTTCCGGAGGGAGCCACCACGGCGGGGGAGGTCATGGGCGAGGCCTACGGCGAGGGTGCCCGTATCGCAACGGGCATCTTCTCTTTTTTGCTCTCTGCCGGGATCCTTGGAGCGCAGATCGGCGTGATGGGCTCCCTGTTTGAGACCTTTCTCGGACTTCCGCGCCTGTGGGGCATTCTTCTCGGCACGGCCGCCGCCACGGTTTATTCCACCTTCGGAGGGCTTGGCGCGGTCATCCGGGCAGACGTGGTGCAGTTCTGCATCCTCTTCATCGGCATGCCGGTGC